>JBGMRO010000072.1:2553-11386 GCA_048061555.1 Thiohalomonadales bacterium
TTGGGTTGCTTGCCGAAACCGCCAATGCCTTGGAAGTTGATCGCGACGTTACACCGCGCATCACCCTGGGTGGTCGTATTATCAGTTCACTCGACGACGTGAATCAAGACTCCGACCCGGAGGCCAAAGGGGAGATTAATCTTGAGGATTCTTCCCTACTGCTACGCTTCGATAAACGCATGTACAAAGGTGGTGTTGCGGGCGCTGTAATTGGTTTAGCCGACGCGAGTGATGATGGTAAACCTGAAACTCAGTTTCACGAACTGCATGCATTTTACTGGAATCAGAACAGCCGATTTACACTAGGCCAAACCCGTCTACGAAATACGCTGATTGAACTACCACTGCTACGCGATGACGATTTCCTGACCTACAGTCACGTAGGTAGCGCCTCATCTAATCTGGAATTTGACCAGATTTATGCAAAGCAATTTGCCGCCGATTGGTATGTGGATAAAAAGATTCAAAGCATAGGGGTATGGACAGGTACACGTAACTCGGGAATCAATGTGGGTAGTGCTGTCGGTGGGTTTAACAGCAGAGGACTCACTTATGCGTATCAACAACCTGAGGACTTGTTATTTGTTAAGCGGGTCCGTCAGGCAGGTATTATGATAGACCAGCAACGCGTCAGAACTGTGTCCGGTAAAGAAGAATGGATGACGGCAATTATTATCGGTGGCGAAATCAATATTAACCGCAATCCTTCGGCCAATTGGTCTACTGCGGCGCAATTGATCAGTAATCAAGGCGTGGATGGTATCACTTTGGACGAAATTAAAAATAGTTCAACGAATACCGTGTCGGCTCGTGCCGCTGCTAAGTCCAACGCATTCGTAGGCAGTTTTCGTTATACCGATAGAACACATTTACTAACCCGATGGCAGGCTTCAGTCAATTTCGCTTACAAAGACTATTCCGATCTTAGTAGCGCATCACAATGGAGTATCGCGCCCACTTATGTGTATCGACTGGGCCAAGGTGTGGATATATTGGGCCAAGCAATATATACCGATTTTAGTTCCGGCCTAGGTGACGGTAGTGATACCGTAGTGCAGCTCGGTATCGCATTTTCCCTAGAATCGGTATTCAACGATACCATCGGCACACGTGATTCCATACTCAACCTTGAACATGGTTATATCAACTAGGAGGACTAGAGAATGTACAAATTTACAATGATATTATCTTTATTATTTTTTTACTCTGGTATGTCCGCAGCAGCAGATATGCAGGATCAGGGCATGGATCATTCCAGCATGTCGATGGATAAGCAGAAAGATTCGACGATGGATCACAAGATGAAAGATGGCAAACCCATGAGTGACTCCACAATGTCACATGATAAATCATCCGACATGAAATCTGACCATCATGATAAAAACGAGTCCATGCAACAGCATGATTCCAAGCAGGCGATGGAGAAGGGTTCGCATGAGATGCATAATTCTATGTCTGATATGAAAGGCATGCATCACGACATGAAAAAAGATGCCAAAAAGAGCAGCAACTCACTCGTGACCCTAAAAACCCTACCCGCCAGCGGGGTGAGCAGAGAAGGAGGTTATGATGGTCGCTATGCAATGGAGGCCACTACCGTCACGGAACCATTGTCCGATAGATGTGCCAAAGCTAGCCGAGGAATCGTAATGCTAGATAACAAGACTTGGGAAAAATGCGGCGGCAAACCCGATGGTTTAGCAAAGGGTACCACAGGTGGCAGCAATTCAATGGAAATGATGGGCCATGACATGCCTATGAAGCATTAAACCTCAATCAACAACCTCCCCTTGTTGACTTCTTGACGCAGTAGTTAGTGTGCAGGAGTCAATGAGGGAAATTAACATGGAGCCATAAAGAAGGTGCAGCATAATGCATGATATGAGTGATAGTTGGCATTGGGGTTTCGGATTGGGACACTGGGTTTATGGTGTCCTTATATGGGGTACCTTTTTCGTTGCCCTTTTTTTCGTAGTTAAATTTCTGATTGACGGCAAAAAGAATCGCTAACAGGACGAGATAAAACGCTGCGTAGGGACTTAGTTTTTAGCGACTTTTGTGCCTACTTGGCATAACTTATGTATTTTCTTACCCCAGAGACCAGAATAACTTTTATAGACAGTTGAACACAGTAGACAATATATTCCCATATACGCCTAAAAACAAACTATCATCAATTAAAACAATGAAATATAACATAATATTACTAGTGCTAATTGCCAGTATGGTAAGCACAGTCTCGCAGGGTAAAACAAAGTCGGTGACTATACCCATGTTTGATAATGGCCGTAGTACGCTTTATGTAACCGGTAAGTTTGGTGATCTAGATAATACAGAATTGATGGTCGATACAGGTTCAGGCTATGTCACCATCAATGAAGACACCCTCACTAAACTAAAAGAAAAGGGACTTGCTTCCTATGTAAAAAAAGTTAAGGGCATTTTAGCTAATGGGTCGCATTTTACCGTGCCCATATGGAGAGTCAGCAGTCTTACCATTAACAATCATTGTGTTATTAATGATGTTGAGGCCGCAGTTTTTCCAGGAAAAACAAGACAGATTCTAGGCCTAACCGCATTAAGAAAGGCCGCGCCGTTTACGATATCACTAAACCCGTCTAGTCTAACCTTGAACGATTGTGACGACTTACTGCTGTCAAACTAAAAAGCGAGACGGGACGCCTCGCTTTCTTGGTTCCTTGTGATTAAGTACTATTCTGTCGGGGCAGCACCGTAACCTGGATCTTCCTCATCAATAATAGGTTGGTAGGTAGCCGCTATATCCGTATCTGGCGATATCTCAAACGCGCTAAATTCTATAAAATCTACAAAACCATCGGTATTTCTATCAACATCAGACCACATACTGATTAGCTGGTCATTTTCCTGAGCTTCAAGTTTCGTGATATACCCATTTCCGCTAGCATCCAATGAATTAAATTCAGACGCCTTGTTTACCTCGCCAGCGAATAGAGCGCTAGAAAACAAAATCAAACTACAAGTTAAAAGGTCCTTTGCATTCATCGCAAATTTCTCCCTTATTAAGCTTAATTACCTAGTATTTTAAAATTATCTTTATAATAACCCCGCTACTCATCACTGCGCACATTAAATAGAGTAGCCGTCAACACGTAAAAATCAAGCACCTTCATTATCATATTGATAGATTGTTAATATAAACATGCAGCCTTATACTACTTTAAATTTTCATGCCAAAACGGTTTACCTAAAAGAAGAATGACAATTAATTTTTAATTTGATCAGTATCAAAACTTACGCATACTGACTTGCATATAAGTTAACTCTAACTATTGTTTATATAGGGGTTTATAGTTATAAACTAAACAAAGGAAGATAGTATTCTAACGATGGGAGGAATACACTATGTTTACAAAATACGTAGTATTCGTAATGTTTGCATTGTTTTCAGGGTCAATTTTAGCGGGTTCTGAAGCACTGCGACATGATTTTCGAGCTTTAGAATTCAATAATGATGGATTCATAAATTTAACCGAGGCAGCCACGGAGGAAAAAATACTTGCTAGCTGGGAAAAAATCGACCTCAATACCGATCAGCTACTGGATCTTACTGAAATCACTAGCTCTGATTCAGCTAAAACCTATGTACCTGACTTGGATAGCGATGAACCAGAAGTAGGTTCGGCAGAAGTTTGCTAAGTGCGTTACGAAGGTGGGACATTCACCATGTTTCCACCTTCCCCCAAGAAGAACCCTACCCGCATTGGTACCAAACTAAACCCAGAACGAAAATATGAGTATTACACTTTTTGTCTGTACATCTAAAAATTAAGTTCAACTGCCCGAGACGTAAGCTGCGCTCTACCATCAAATCGTCTATCTCTTATCACTTTTAACATATCCATTGCTGAGACAACACCAACAATTTTCTTGGCATGTGTGATAAAAATTCTATGTATGCGGCCCTTCAGCATGACCTCTGCCGCCTTCTGTACACTGGTATTTTCATCCAATTCGAAAACCATCGGGGTCATTATGTCGTTAACACACTCTATATTTTCATCAAATTGAAGACTGGACGACTCCTCCTTTGTAAATTTGTGTTCCAAGACACCACGAATATAAAAATCGTGTGGTAGAACTGCAACACTAGCTTTAACAGACAAAGCTTTATTATGAGCGAGATCAGTAACGGATACTACACCTACCAAATTATCTTCGCTGTCTACTACCGGGGCACCGGAGATGTGGTTATCAAAGAAAAACTGGGAGAGGCGCTCAAGCGACCAGTCTGCGGGCACACATAACACATCCGCTGTCATTATATCTTTAACGGTATTCATAAATTTCTCCAAGGATTTTAATAGCCTTACATCAAAAGGTGTTTATATTACAGTATAGAACTGATTAATCGATACACGTGCAACTGAATAAGGACATAATCAATTTTCTTTGATCTACGCCAAAATAAGCCCACATTTTTTAAATTTATGTAATAAATTGGCGAACGACGATAGAGCTGCATACAGACACAAAAATGTACAAAACAAAGACAGAGAGAAATAAAAGGGGCGGAAAACAATCAGCGCTTAAGTAGCTCTGAGTGCCGAGTAACAAGTGTGCCGATTGAATAAAAAGCTAGCAATAGAATCCACGCCACGCCAACAAAACCTACACCACGTTTGTTAGCCGCAGAATTAGGCTTCACTATTGTTTTGCTGTCTTCAACGACCTCAGAGACCTGGATAGCGATAATTTTCTGGGTAGACAATCTTGGGTCTAGACTGTCTGTTGCTACAATTTCAATCGAGTAACTACCTAGTGGAGGGGTTTTCCATTGAAAAAAACCTGCGGCCACATCAAACGTCGCCTGGTTGGGAATATTGTTGACAGACAGTATCGGTAGCGCTTCATTTTGATCACTGGCTGAAACATTAAACAATACGTCATCGCCTAACAGCACATCGATTTGAGTTGGCGATGATATAATCGGAGGCATATTTTTATCGATGGAAATCGAAACTGCCATGCTATTTTGTATACTGGGGTCAATGCTATCCTTCGCGACTATAGTAAACACGTACTCTCCCTGCGGGGTGGCGTTTTGCCACGAAAACCTTCTTGCTATTCGGTCGAAACTAGCGCCTGACGGAATATCGAGTATATCGAGTATAATCGGAGTAGCGTTGGCATCAGAGACCTTTACGTCAAACACTACATTCTCCCCTACCACACGCCGTATCGCCGTTACGGATTCAGGTTCGAATACTGGAGCACTGTTCGCCGCGACATTAATCGTAATCGAAGTCGGTTCACTGGTTAGCGCCGCATCGATGGCATCCGTCGCGAGGAGTTCAATCGTGTAGACACCCGATACGGTATTACTAACCCAATCAAACTGGCCCGTATTTAGATCCAGTGTTGCTCCACTAGGGATACCCGTCGCAGACAAAATCGGCCGAGTACCATTAACATCACTAACTACGACAATGAATGAAACTGACTGACCTGCAACGATCGATACATCACTGAGTGGCCCAATCTCTGGCGCAAAATTATTTACAGATTTATTCCGCCACAATATTGCAGAGTTATCCTTTAATAATCGGCTATTGTATGCATAGGTTTTCCCCTGCGTCTGTGACGATTGTATTCCTATAGTCGCACTACCACCATAGTCCCCAGAGGCAGATCCAAAGACCACATCTTGGTAATTAAATAACACATTACTGCTATTTTCAAAAAATACTGATTGAAAAGTCGCGCCTTGTGGTGACGGTAAAATTCCAGATTTTATACCTTCCACTCTCTTTATATTGGACCATTGCACGATCAGCTCTCTATCGGGTGACACCCCACTTACACCCCATTCAACCCGACTAGACACACTGGTCAAATCATCCCAAAACGGCGCCACCATGGTTGCAGTTGAGCCGTTAGGCATAAAGTTATTTTGGTTGGTAAACCCGGTAAATGTGTTATTCGTGGTAACGTCTGTTAACATTATAAATCCATTTTCATTGATACCCATCTTTGAAAAGCCCGGGTCTTGATCATCAAATTTGATTGGAAATGGGCTAACAATAGTTTCTGTGGCATTGTCGCTCGAAAACACTAAGTCGCTGGGTGTACGCAAAGTTCTCCAGTTAAACCTTACTTTATCATCCGCGATGTAAGTTTTTTTACCCAATATTCGTATAAGATCTCCATCGGGCAATTCTATAGTAGCCTGACTCAGCCCCCGTTTCAAAATATCGATATTCGCAGAATAGATCCCATCATTGGCGATTTGATCAAAACCTAAACCATTATCACGCAGGATAAATGTTTCCGCTGTCTCCTGTAAATACACATTGAGTTCTCCGGCTGGTTGATCGCAATTAACATGTAAATAAGCAATATTAAGCGTTTCATTGCTGCCCATTAGTAAATCTAATCGATCAAATACGGGCCGAAGTCTAGATTTTACAATTTGATTATTACACGACATCGCCCCTATACCCGCGACGTCGACAAGACGAAGAAAACGGTTTGATATCGTCGGCGTAGAGGCATTCAAAAATGGCTTACCGCCTGCAATTAATAGGTTCTTAAGTTGTCTCCAATCTCTTAAGGGGTCTTGCGCCTTCAATAACCCGAGTGCACCGCTAACATAGGGTGCAGCCATCGAAGTTCCAGATGATACGACATAGCGATTGTCATTTCGCAGTGAAGGCCCCACTCCGATACCGATATCATCGAGAGTGATACCATTATCCACGATGCTTGAATCGCTCGTAATATGAAAGCTCAATATAAAATTATTTGTCTTAACACTTGCGGGTATTTCAAATTCATAAAAGACGTATTCCACTGAAAAACCCGTGAGTTGAGCGACAACAACCCATGTTTTCCCGCCATCGCCCGACAGATCTACACTTACAAAATCAAAACCATCCTCCAAGGCAAACTTCGCATAAAATCCCAAATAAATATTGCTATTCAGCTGTGTCGATAGATCAAGATTGTTTAAACTCAGTCTCGCATCCACGTTATCGGCATAGAAATTTGCCAAGCCTGGACTATCACTCCAGACTGAGCTTCCAGCATAGGCATTTTTATTGTCTATGGCCCAAGGTCTTTCTGCCACCCAATTGCCCACACCAGTTTCGGCACCGTCGAAAAAGATACTCGTGTGTGGGTTTATCGCAGTTGCAATACTTGTGGCACCCGAAATAGTACTAACAATGTTTTCTCCAGGTGCAGAAATATGTACTGTTCTTTTGCCGAAATTAGTAAATCCTGAAGCTTGCCCGCTTGAATTTATCGCAGATACTGATATTAGATTTGCCAAATGATAAGTCGATGGATAGTCGATTAACGTATCATTGCTCACACCATCATTGCCTGCGGCGGCCACGAACAAAACCCCCGCATCACCCAAGCGACGTATCGCATCGTACAGTGCCTGTGAATAGGCCCCCGTCCATCCCCAAGAACTATTTACAGCCACTATATTGATACCCTGATTCTGCTTTAGGTCGATGAGATAGTCTATGCACTCGATCGCGGACGATGCTAATCCTGTTATCTGGGTATCGCCTTGTGTTGCGAATATCTTGCAGGCCAATATTTTGGTATCCCACAATACACCCGTGACACCTTTACCATTATTTCCCTTGCCAGCGATGATTCCTGCGATGCGTGTACCGTGTCCAATGCCAGGAATATCCATTGGATCGCTATCCCCATCTCCAACGTCAATTCCATACACATCATCGATGTAACCATTTTTATCGTCATCGATATTATTATTTGGAATTTCATTAGGATTGCGCCACATATTGTCGCGAATGTCTTCGTGAGTATAGGCAACCCCAGTATCTAAAACTGCTATGACGATGCTCTGACTACCCGTGGTGATATCCCAGGCCTGTTCGGCATTGATATCGATGTCGTTATTCCCCACTATCGCTGAATTTTCTAATCCCCATAGCGAAGAAAATTGAGGGTCATTGGGTATCCTACGTAAAAAAAGTGTTTGGTCAGTTTCTACATATTCAACATTCGGGTCTATCTCTAATTGCCGCCGCACTGAAGCAATATCCGAGTCAGGGCTAATCGTAAACACGTGGAGGCCTGAAATCGATTTAATAGGTTTAGTGGATTTAACACCTAATTGACTTAAATTTAATTTCTCGCCAGGGTTTTTCTTTTTGAGCATAGAGCGATATTTTACTAACAATCGACGATTGGGAGGAAAATTCTGTCGTAACGAATTTCTGATGGTAATCGGTTTAACGGCTATTTGTGGTGTGGAAGAAGTCACGGTATTAGTTGAAATCGTTAGCGGCTCCGCTAACTTTATTAATACAGGCGCACTGAAACTCTGCGTTGTGTAGCAAGACAGTAAACCCAAACACAGGCTTAATTTGCATACGGCGCTATGCATCATATTATTCGAGCTACCCATTTAAGTTATTATTTTTTAGTACTATTTAAGCACTCAATACTCGTCACTAAATCATACCCTATTTGTTTCTCTACACGCAGCCACTAATCTAGTCATAATACAGCTCAGCATGGGTATACTTAGGAATTTATATTGTTAATCAACAAGTTATTTTAATCGGCGTCATACTATTTACCTATAATTATTTTATACAATTTGTTAATATGTCAATAAATTTTGTAGACAATGAATATCTAGAGGAAAATTTGTTAGATTACGGCAAATTCCGATAGAATTAACCCCTTTCACACCGTTTTAATTATATAGCGATGACATTGCCATGTTAACTATTTATAAATTTTTTCTTATTTTATTACTAATTCTAATTAGGCCTTCAATATCGTACGCTGAGAATCTTAGCCA
>JBGMRO010000073.1:0-11384 GCA_048061555.1 Thiohalomonadales bacterium
CGAAGGTCACAGGTTCAAATCCTGTCCCCGCTACCAATTGAAGAAAATCCTAGAGATGGGTCCGGTTCGGGCTCAGCTTTCATGCAGGCGCAGCCGCTCGAAGATCACAGGTTCAAATCCTATCCCGCTACCAATTCTATAGGCGGTTCAGTTGAATAGTTGTCATTTATAGCGCCTATTTCATGTCGGATTCTAGGCTATAAATCCTTCCGAATTCATTAGGCCACAACAGGTACTGCTGGCGCGATACGCGCCAATACGAAGCATCATGTCTTATTGCTTTAGATCTAGCGCTAAGCTGCGTTTTATTAGCTGTTCAAGTAATGATCCCATAGTAGAAGCATATCTGTTGCTTTATCAGTAAAATAAATAATTTAATTACTTTTTTATATAAAAACAACGAATAAATAGCAGTATTCAGTGAATAGCTGGTGAGATGTTGCAACAGTAGTTCCGATATTGGTGCTGCTACTAATATTTTCTTTATTTTCGATAAGTTATCGAGCGCGCCCCATACTCCCGCTTGCAATTAATGAGCTTGCTCTGTTAGACTCCGCGACTTGATCAGAATAGAACGGCGATCCTAGAATCTCGAATAAAGTCGCTCCCGTGAAATCGGGGATATTGTGGTTCGTACTCATTTTTTAGATAGGCACCATTGCTCGAAAGTGCTAAATCGAATTCTTGAGTCGCTCTGACTTTGTTATTAAAAGCCTCGTATACGAGGCTTTTTTTTGGCATAAAGACTGCGTTCTCACTAAAAGTCAGAGATTTCGCTATCGCGGTATGATTTGCTTGGTGTTTTTATGTATGGGCGTTATACTATGTCGCGCGTATGTAAAGCTGTGCGTATGCTATAACTGTCATGCATAGATTGGGTGATGTGTTATGAGGATTTTTGAGGTGGGCCATAGGCCCATTTTTTGTTTCAGATGTATTTTGATCAAGTTGGTTTGTGGTGGTTGAATTGAGGCCCAAAATTGTTGTCGAGGTCCATGACTGTTATTTCGAGGTTCAAGACTGCTAATTTTTAATTAATGTTTCTTATATATGGCCCTTGCATAAATGAACCAGGCACCTAAAAAGGTCTATGACGTGGTTACACCGGTCGTTGAAGGTTTGGGTTACGAGTTGATCGGTATTGAATGGCTGCCACAAGGTGGGCATTCTTTGCTGCGAGTCTATATTGATACAGAGTCTGGTATTGGTTTAGAGGATTGTCAGCAGGTAAGCCACCAACTTAGCGCAGTGCTTGATGTAGAGGACGTCGTCTCGGGTCAATATCGCTTGGAGGTGTCGTCACCCGGTATCGATAGGCCGTTATTTACCGAGGCACATTTTGAGCAATTTATTGGATCTGGAGTGAAATTGACTTGCTCCATGCCAATCAATGGCCAACGAAAATTTAAAGGTGTCATTGATTCAGTAATCGGCACAAATTTAAAGTTGGCGGTAGATGACGAGGTATTGGATATATCTATACAGAATATCCAAAAAGCGAATTTATTTGCCCAATAGCGCAGGCTAAGACGCAAAAAATAAGTCGTTACATGAACAAGAAGGCACGTCGTAAGGGCTATAATGTTAGCACGTACAATGGTTACAGAAATGGGTTGCAAAAATGGGTGACTCGAACGGGTTGCGGCAAAAACTAGATTACACGAATTTGTTACACTAAATACATAGTTGAATTATTGGTGTGTTCCAGAAATAGGATAAACGCACGGATTTGCGTAGGGTTTTTCACCATTTTATTTTTATTGATTGAAGAATGAGGCAAGAATAGATGGACAACAAAGAAATATTACTTGTTGTTGATGCAGTGTCAAATGAAAAAGGCATTGAAAGAGAAATCATATTCCAAGCCATCGAGGCTGCGTTAGCGACCGCCAGTAGAAAATTATCTAAGGGTGATATCGATACCCGTGTGGCTATTGATAGGGAGTCTGGTGAATATGACACTTTTCGACGCTGGGAAGTGATCGGTGACAACGACGAGATGGAGTTTCCCGATCACCAATACCATTTGACCGACGCGCAAGAACATGACGCGGATATAGAGGTCGGGGCATACATTGAAGAACCCATGGCCGCGGTAAAATTTGGGCGCATCGCTGCGCAAGCCGCCAAACAGGTTATTGTACAAAAAGTCCGCGAAGCCGAACGTGCTCGGGTGGTGGAAGCCTACCATGATCGCACCGGTGAACTCATTTTGGGCGTAGTAAAACGTGTCGATAAAGGTAATGTAGTCATAGATTTAGGTGGTAATATCGAGGCATTGATTCCACGCGATGAAATGATCCCAAGAGAAGCAGTAAGACCTGGGGATCGCATTCGGGGATATTTGAAAGAAGTGCGCTCCGAATCTAGAGGTCCACAATTATTTGTTAGTCGGACTGCGCCAGACCTTTTAATCGAGTTATTTAAGTTGGAAGTGCCCGAAGTGGGTGAAGGACTCATTGATATATTAGGTGCTGCACGAGATGCGGGCTCTCGGGCCAAAATCGCAGTGAAAACCAATGACCCTCGCATCGATCCGGTCGGCGCCTGCGTCGGTATGCGAGGTTCTCGTGTACGTGCAGTTTCAAATGAGCTAGCTGAAGAACGCGTCGATATTATTCTATGGGACGACAATCCAGCACAGTTTGTCATTAACGCGATGTCACCGGCCGAAGTCGCCTCAATAGTTGTCGATGAAGAAGCCCAATCAATGAATATTGCTGTAGCAGAAGATCAACTATCACAAGCCATAGGGCGTGGTGGACAAAATGTACGTCTTGCCAGTGATTTGACTGGGTGGCAACTAAATGTCATGTCTGAGGCCGACGCAGCAACTAAAAGTGAAGCAGAAACGAGTCAGGCACAGGCTATGTTTATGGCGCATCTAGATGTGGATGAGGAAGTCGCGTTGATATTAGTGCAAGAAGGGTATACCAGTGTGGAAGAAGTTGCCTATGTACCGTTAGATGAATTATTAGAGATAGAAGAATTTGATGAATCTATGGTTGAGGAACTTAGAAATCGATCTAAGGATGTCTTGCTGACTAAGGCATTAGCAAATGAAGAAGTCGTAGATAATGCTCAGCCTGCTGATGATCTTTTAAATATGGAAGGTATGGATAAGCGGCTCGCGCATTTATTAGCTCAAATGGCTATCTTGACTATGGAGGATCTGGCTGAACAATCTGTCGATGAGATAATGTCTATAGAAGGTATGACAGAGGAAAGGGCAGCAGAATTAATAATGACCGCTCGAGCGCCATGGTTTGCCGATGAGCAACAAGGTTAATTAAGTTGGGGGATAGAATGGCAGGCGTTAGTGTTAAGCAACTTGCAACAGTGCTGGGTGTGGAGGTCAATCGTCTCTTGAGCCAGCTGAATAAAGCCGGTGTCGAGATGGAGAACGAAGATTCCACCGTGTCTAATGAGCAAAAAGTTCATTTATTAGATTACCTTCGTGATACACATGGCTCTGACTCTGCGGTTAGCGATTCAGGAGAGCCGAAAAAAATTACTTTAAAGCGTAAAAGTGTCATGGAGTTAAAACAAACTGTGGTCTCACAGGGGCGCGCGGGTAAGACTAAAGCAGTTAGCGTAGAAGTGCGTCGCAAACGGACGTATGTTAAGCGCAGTGAAATCGTTGCTCAAGAAGAAGATCGCATGCGCGACGAGAAGGATAAGATTCTCGAACGACGCAAACAGGAAGAAGCCGACCAAGTAGCCGAACGTGAAGCGAAGGATCAACAGGCGACGGAACAGGCTGAGGCAGAGCAAAAAGCAAAAATAGTAGCGGACGAACAAGCAGCTACGGCCTTGCTTGCTGAAAAACAGTCAACCGAAACACAGGTTGTGGATAACGCGACACAAAAATCTAAAGTAAAAAAAGTTAAGGATGGGGAAATCGCATCAACGAAGGGTTCGCCCGATGCTCTAGCGGGTGTCTCTAACAAGAGTGCTGCCGTAGCGACTACCACGAAGACCACGAAGACTGCGGCACCCGTCGTGGCAGAAAAAGACAAGGGCTCCACCAAGTCCACCGATAAACCGTCCCGTAAAAAAGACAAGCGAGAAAAATCGACCAAATACGGGCGTGAAGAACTCCATGTCAATTCAAGTAAGTCGGGTCGACGCAGAAAAAAACCCTCTCCGACTATGAGTTCCAGATCCACAGGCCAATCTCACGCATTTGCGAAGCCTACTGCCCCCATCATTCGTGAAGTCACCATTTCTGAGACTGTCACGGTTGCGGAATTGGCGAATAAGATGTCGGTTAAGGCGGCTGAGGTCATTAAAGTGATGATGGGCATGGGAACAATGGCCACTATCAACCAAGTGTTAGATCAGGATACTGCCGCGATCGTTGTGGAAGAAATGGGGCATACCACGAAACTGATTAGTGATGATGCTATTGAGCTCGGTCTAGACATCACTGAGGAAATTACCGGTGAAGAGATGGTGCGAGCGCCAGCAGTGACCATCATGGGGCACGTCGACCATGGCAAGACATCGTTGCTCGACTACATTCGAGAATCGAAAGTGGCGGATGGTGAAGCCGGTGGTATTACCCAGCATATTGGCGCCTATAACGTCGCGACCAAAAAAGGCAATATCACATTTTTAGATACGCCTGGACATGCGGCGTTTACTGCAATGCGTGCACGTGGGGCGAAGGCTACTGATATCGTCGTACTTGTCGTCGCTGCTGATGATGGCGTTATGCCGCAAACTAAAGAGGCTATACAGCACGCGAAAGCGGCAAATGTTCCACTCATCGTTGCTATCAACAAAATAGACAAAGAAGATGCCCAACCAGATCGTGTAAAACAAGAATTGGTTGCAGAGGAAGTCGTGCCCGAAGACTGGGGTGGTGATTCCCAATTCCTAAATGTATCGGCCCACACTGGGGAAGGCGTCGATGATTTACTGGAAGCAATAATTTTACAGAGTGAGCTGCTCGAATTGAAAGCGGTTAACGATGCTCCCGCGAAAGGCGTGGTCATTGAAGCGCGGCTTGATAAAGGGCGGGGCCCTGTGGCGACCGTGTTAGTGCAAAACGGTAGCTTGAGAAAGGGTGATATCCTACTGGCTGGGCAGGAATACGGCAAGGTAAGGGCGATTAATGATGAAAACGGTAATCCACTTGCCGTAGCAACCCCATCTACGCCCGTGGAGGTCTTAGGGCTATCAGGGACACCTATTGCAGGTGATGAAGCCGTTGTCGTCAACGACGAACGCAAAGCCAGAGAAGTGGCTCTTTTTCGCCAAGGAAAGTATCGGGAAATCAAATTGGCAAAACAGCAAGAAGCCAAATTGGAAAATATGTTTTCCAAAATGGGAGAGGGCGCTGATAGGTCATCACTCAATGTTATGTTGAAAACCGATGTGCAGGGTACGGGTGAGGCATTATCTGATGCGCTAATTAAAATTTCTAACGATGAAGTTGACGTAAAAATTGTCTCCAACGGTGTCGGTGGTATTACTGAATCAGATGTTAATTTAGCCGTAGCGTCAAACGCATTTATTGTCGGCTTTAATACGCGCGCCGATTCCGTCGCGAAGAAACTCGCCGAAGAAGAAGGTGTGGAAATACGTTATTACAGCATTATTTATAACGTTATCGATGATGTTAAAGCAGCACTGACCGGGATGTTAAAACCTGAGTACAAGGAAGAAATTGTCGGTCTTGCTCAAGTGCGCGATGTATTTAAATCACCTAAATTGGGAGCAATCGCTGGGTGTATGGTGACCGAAGGTTCTGTGAAACGGAATAACCCTATTCGTGTACTACGAGATAACGTGGTGATCTACGAAGGTGAATTGGAATCACTAAGGCGTTTTAAGGACGATGTGCAAGAAGTTCGTTCGGGTACTGAATGTGGGATCGGTGTAAAAAATTATAATGATGTCAAGGCGGGTGACCAAATAGAAGTGTATGAGCGCGTTAAGGTTGAGCGTACTTTGGAGGTCGACTAATGTTAACTGTTTTTATAACCTGCTTTCACAAATACAGTCTACACCAAAAAATAGACGGTTAGACTATGCCACAAGAATATTCGAGAACACAACGAATAGCAGACCAGATACAAAAATATTTGGCTCAGTTAATACAGAGCGAATTAAAAGATCCACGGGTCGGCATGGTTACCATTACCGCAGTTGACGTTTCTAGAGAGCTCGATATCGCTCGGATATATTTTTCAAGTTTTGATATGGAAAATGAACCTGGATTGGCGCTAGAAGGTTTGCAGCGTGCCGCAGGTTTCTTACGTTCGGCATTGGCAAAACGACTGAAAATTCGGACTACGCCTAAATTAATTTTTGTACTCGATGAGTCAGTTGCCTATGGAAATCGACTATCTGCGTTAATTGATGAAGCCATAGATGATGCCGCAGACAATCAAGAGCACCCCTAAATCACAATGAGGGGAGCTGGAGTATCTTGATAGTGAGTTGGATGGCGTATGTATAGTAGGCAAAATAAATAGTGTCGAGACGCAGACGCAAGGGGAAAATAGTCAACGGAATAATCTTGTTGGATAAACCTCAAGGGTTAACCTCTAACCGGGCCTTACAAACCGTAAAAAGACTATTTCAAGCACAGAAAGCGGGGCATACCGGTAGTTTGGATCCGCTGGCTACTGGTTTGCTGCCACTCTGTTTTGGTGAAGCGACAAAAATTAGTGGGTTTTTGTTAAATGCGTACAAATCGTACCAAGTGCGCCTTCAATTAGGGATTACTACCGACAGTGGCGACGCTGATGGAACTATTCTCGAGCAATGTCGTGTACCTGAATTGACAGCGCCATTTATAGTCTCTGTATTGGAGAAATTTACCGGGGAAATCAGCCAGATACCCCCAATGCATTCTGCATTGAAAAAAAATGGTGTGCCATTGTACAAATTGGCCCACCAGGGCATCAGCATCGAGAGATCCGCAAGAAAGGTCGTCATCGAGCGCCTGGATTTGACGCTGCAAGAAGGCGATTTCTTAGAATTATCGGTACGCTGTTCGAAAGGCACTTATATTCGTACTTTGGTTGAAGATATCGGCGCCAAACTTGAATGTGGCGCCCACGTTGTCGCTTTGAGACGTACAGCGGTCGATCCCTTCAATGTAGGGCAAGCTTGCCGTATGTATACATTGGAGGACCTCGAAAAACTCGCGATCGATTCTACAGCATTGCATGCCTGTTTGTTATCGATTGACAGCGCGTTACACGATTGGCCAAAAATTGAACTTGGCGAGGAAGCGGGATATTTTATTAAACAGGGACAGGCTGTGTTCGTACCCAAAGTCTCAGGACATGGACTAGTAAGGCTATATACTCGCAATGAAGGTTTTTTGGGCGTCGGAGAATTTAATAAAGATGGGAAAATTAGTCCCAAGCGTTTGATGGTTAATGCCAAAATAGGGTAAAATTCGCCAAAATTTGATTCACTTTATTAGTAGAAGCAGCCTAGTTTTAGTAACTCAAGTTTCGGAATTCAAGAGTTTAACCGTGCTGATCATTGGTGGATGCGCTTCGCTTAACCACTATATATTGCTAAAAGCAGTGTAACGATGTGAATGGGGAAATAGACAATTTGTGGATGGGCACTAACCAGTTACTAATTTGTGCCACTGGTATGTTAAATCACTATAATCAGGAGTAGTTAGAAATGTCACTATCGGCAGAGCAAAAGCAGAAAATTGTGGGCGATAACAAGCAATCTTCCAGTGATACTGGATCGCCCGAAGTACAGGTCGCATTATTGACGGCAAAAATTGAAGATCTGTCCGGGCATTTCAAGACCCATATACATGATCATCATTCCCGCCAAGGCCTGTTACGGATGGTGAGTAGGCGTCGTAAATTATTAGATTATCTGAAAAAGAAAAATGTCGCTCGATATAGAGAGTTAATCTCAAAATTAAGTCTACGTCGTTAGGCGCGATCATAACAACCTATATCGTCGATGTGCCAAAATTTTTTGCATTGGGGAAAGACTCGCAACTGCTAATTTATATAGGATTTGTTGCCGAATTGCCTGCCCCTAATTTTATTAATGAAGTAATTGAATGCTCTGAGGAAATGATGACGTGAAGCCAACAAATAAAGTCATTAATTATGGTGATCATAAAGTCACACTAGAAACTGGGAAGGTCGCGCGACAAGCTAGCGGATCCGTCATGGTAAGTATGGGCGATACTGTAGTATTAGTCACTGCGGTTGCGGTAAAAGAAGCTCAGGAAGGAAGAGATTTTTTTCCGATGACCATTAACTATCAAGAACGCACTTACTCGGCGGGTAAAATACCCGGCGGATTTTTTAAACGCGAAGGTCGTCCATCTGAGAAAGAGACCTTGACCTGTCGGTTGATCGATAGACCCTTGCGCCCTTTATTTCCAAAGGCATTTACCAATGAGTTACAAGTTGTCGCTACCGTAATTTCACTTGATCCAGAGATCGATCCCGATATTCCGGCAATGATTGGGGCCTCGGCTGCCGTCGTATTATCGGGAGTGCCCTTTGATGGACCTATCGGTGCTGCTCGTGTTGGTTATATCGACAATGAATATGTATTAAACCCAAGCTTGAGCCAACTGGAAGGCAGTGCCTTGGATCTAGTGGTAGCAGGTACGAAAGACGCGGTTCTCATGGTTGAATCTGAGGCAGAAGAACTCTCTGAAGAGATCATGTTAGGTGCCGTTATGTTCGGACACGAGAAAATGCAAGTGGTCGTTGACGGCATCAATGATTTTGCCAAGTCAGCGGGCATAGATTCCTGGGATTGGCAGGCACCTGAGACCAATAGCGATATCGCGGGCAAAGTGGCTGAATTAGGTAGTGAAAATATTACTGCAGCGTATCAGATTCAGGAAAAACAAGAGCGATATGATCGGCTCAGCGGACACAGGCAGTCTATTGTAGAAACACTCTGTGCTGAAGGTGATGAAAGTGCGATGGACGTTGCAGATGTTAAAAAGGCTATTGCCTCATTAGAAAAACGTATCGTAAGGGGGCGCATTATTGATGGGCACCCCCGTATCGATGGTAGAGACAATTCGACGGTCAGACAGTTGAGTATAGAGGTTGGTGTACTACCGCGCACGCATGGTTCAGCTTTGTTTACACGGGGAGAAACACAAGCCCTCGTAGTCACTACGTTAGGTACAGCTCGTGATGCACAAAATATCGATGCGATCGAGGGGGAACGCAAGGAATTTTTTATGTTGCATTATAATTTCCCTCCGTATTGTGTCGGTGAAACCGGTTTCGTGGGTAGTCCCAAACGTCGTGAGATTGGTCACGGTCGTCTAGCCAAGCGCGGCGTAGTCGCGGTTATGCCGGACAATGATAGCTTTCCCTATTCGATCCGCGTTGTCTCTGAAATCACAGAATCCAATGGATCCAGCTCTATGGCGTCAGTGTGCGGTACGAGTTTGTCCCTGATGGATGCCGGTGTGCCAATTTCTGCCCCGGTGGCAGGAATCGCCATGGGTTTGATCAAAGAAGACGACAAATTTGCGGTATTGAGTGACATACTGGGTGATGAAGACCATCTCGGCGATATGGATTTTAAGGTTGCCGGTACAACCACTGGTATTACTGCTTTACAAATGGACATTAAGATTCAAGGGATCACCAAAAATATTATGGAGCAAGCCTTAGCGCAAGCAAAGGAAGGTCGTATCCATATTTTGGCGGAAATGAATAACGTAATATCATCCACGCGAGAAGAAATGTCGGAGTTTGCACCTCGATATATCACTTTAAAAATACATCCTGATAAGATACGTGATGTCATCGGTAAGGGCGGTGCTACCATACGAGCATTGACTGAGGAGACCGGCGCAAGTATCGATATTACTGATGACGGTACGGTAAAGATTGCCTCGATAGATAGTGCGGCGGGTGAAGAATGTCGACGACGTATTGAGCAGATTACCGCGGACGTAGAGGTCGGTGTGGTTTATGAAGGGCGGGTCGCTAAGATTATGGATTTTGGTGCCTTTGTCAATATTTTGCCTGGTAAGGACGGCTTGGTACATATTTCACAAATATCTAGTGAACGTGTCGAAAATGTCAGTGATAAATTGTCTGAGGGTGACATTGTCAAAGTCAAAGTACTTGAAATCGATAAGCAGGGTAGAATTCGACTGAGTATGAAGGCAGTGGACGGCGCTTAGCGCGAATCAAATAGGTCATATCGAAGGACTGAGATTCAAAATATGATTACAAAGGCTGTTTTCCCTGTTGCAGGGCTGGGTACTCGTTTTTTACCTGCCACGAAAGCAAACCCTAAAGAGATGCTACCGATCGTGGATAAACCACTGATTCAGTATGCTGCCGAGGAAGCGATTGCAGCAGGGGTAACGCAGCTCATATTTGTTACCAGTTCAAGTAAACGTGCCATTGAAGATCATTTTGATAAGAATTACGAAATGGAGTGTGAACTTGAGCGACGGAATAAGCTCAGTTTGTTATCTGAAGTTCGCGGTATACTGCCGAAGGGTGTAAATTGTGTGTATATACGTCAGGCGGAGGCCCTCGGTTTAGGACATGCGGTGTTGTGCGCAAAAGAAATCGTTGGTAATTTCCCTTTTGCGGTAATATTGGCAGATGATTTGATTGATGACGGTGCCGCGGGTTGTTTGTCTCAAATGACTCAAGAGTTTGATCGACATCAATGTAGCATATTGGGTGTCGAGAAAGTTTCAAAGGATGAAACTGATAAGTATGGAATTGTCGATACATCAAATAATAGAACTGGCGCATTACAAAAAATCAACGCCATTGTTGAGAAACCCAAACCTGACAAAGCGCCATCCAATTTAGCTGTGGTAGGAAGATACATACTTACGCCGAAGGTTTTTGAATTATTAGAGAAAACTGAAAAAGGAGCCGGTGGCGAAATTCAGCTTACCGATGCAATATCGAAATTACTTGATTTCGAAAAAGTTTTGGCTTACCCGTTTCGTGGACGTCGCTACGATTGCGGCAGTAAGTTAGGTTATCTACAAGCAACGGTAGAATATGCCCTCAAACATCCAGAATTGAAAGACGACTTTCTAAGCTACTTGAGGTCATATTGCATCCCCCATCTCGATAGTACCAGTAGTACGCAAAGTAAATAATTTTACCACTATTTAGCCGTACTGCGAGCTTTGCACTAACAAATCAATTTCATGCTTAACCGCGCCGACTTTTCTTTCCATGTCTTTTATCTCCCGCATCCTAGCGGCTTGTTCTAAAATTTGCACGGCAGATTTCAGGTCAGGCACATTACAGTAACACGTCGCCCCATGTAACTTATGGCTATGCTCCTCCAAGGCTTCCAGATCTTTATCTTCAAAAGAACGAATGATTTGTGTTTTAAAGGCCGGTAGTTCTTTTAGTAAC
>JBGMRO010000074.1:0-11283 GCA_048061555.1 Thiohalomonadales bacterium
AAGTAGGCATGTATATCACTTTCCCCTCGGTGGTGAGACGTCAACCAAACAGCACCGCTGATGAAATAGATCACCAAGAGAAGGGCTAGTCAATAGCCTAGCAGTGCGGTTCTAAATTTGTCTGTAGTGTAATGCGCAACCACGCTCCGATGACGGGTGAAATTTAAATTACTTTTCAACGGGCACAGGTTCTGACCAGCCAGCGGTGGCTTTGGGCATTCTGCTAGCTCTGGTTACTGAACAATGACTACTGAACAGCACTGGCCTGTTTCGCCTTTCCCTGTGTGTTTTGGTCGGGTAAAGATATATTAAGTTCCAGCACTTCCATGTCATCGATACTTTCCAAGCTTACTTGAATTTTTTCGTAGTCGATGGTGATATATTTTGCTACGACTTCCAATATATCTTTCTTGAGCGCGGGCAAATAGTCTGGCAAATTTTTATCAAAATGTTCTCGAGCGAGTATAATTTGCAACCGTTCTTTAGCAACGGATGCAGTTTTTTTACGGCGTCGCAGCAAATAATCAAGTATTGTCATAGTCCTAGGTTCCAAACAAACGCTTCAAAAACCCCTTTCTTTGCGGCTGGATAAAACGTAATTCCTTATCTTCACCTAAAAAACGTGCCACAACATCCTCATAGGCCATGCCACTCTCACTGGACTTGTCATGAATGACAGGAATACCCGAATTTGAGGCCTGCAACACCGCCGATGATTCTGGAATAACGCCCACTAGAGGAATGCCGAGTAATTCCTTCACATCATCAATACTCAACATTTCACCATTCTCCACACGGACGGGGTCATAGCGAGTAATTAATAAATGTTCTTTGATGGGTTCCTGCACATCTTCTCCAGCACGTTTTGACTTAGCAGCCAAAATACCTAAGATCCGATCAGAATCCCGCACTGACGAAACCTCTGGATTAGTGACAACAATGGCTTCATCCGCAAAATATAACGCCATGACCGCACCCGTTTCAATTCCCGCGGGAGAGTCACAAATGATATAATCAAAATCTTCGCGCAAATCATTCAATACTTTTTCTACGCCCTCTTCGCTCAAGGCATCTTTATCTCGCGTTTGAGATGCGGGTAAAATACTGAGACCGTCAATTCGTTTGTCTTTTATAAGTGCTTGCTTAAGGGAGGCCTCTTTTTGAATGACATTAACAAAGTCATACACGACGCGTCGTTCACAGCCCATGATTAAATCAAGATTTCGTAATCCAACATCGAAATCAATCACTACCGTTTTATAGCCTCGTTGGGCTAGTCCACTTGCAAAACTAGCACTGGTGGTGGTTTTACCCACGCCCCCTTTACCTGAGGTAACGACGACTATCTTAGCCATAACTGCCTGCTCCCATCAAACACACTATTCATGTGATTTTTATAATACATTTTTACATCCTGTTAACTAATAGATCTAATAATTAATTGTTCTTGCTGTAAACTAATTTCAACGGTCTTTTTTTGTAGATCGATATCAATATTATCTTCGAAGACTTTATAGCTACCTGCAATGGCCACCAACTCTGCTTCAAAACTATGACAATAAATTCTCGCGTTTTTGTTGCCAGTAACGCCCGCGAGCGCACGACCTCTGAGCGGCGCATAAATATGGATATTTCCATCGGCCATAATTTCTGCGCCTGCATTTACGGCAGCCAATTGGATCAAGTCGCCACCACGGGCGTATATACGCTGCCCGGAGCGAATAGGCTGATTGACCACTAGGGTCTCTTCGTTTGGCATTACCTCGCTATGAGATTCGTCCACGGCGTCACGGGGAGAAATTTTACTTTCGACAACTTCGTCAACAATTTCTGTGGATTGATTAACGTGTTTGGTATTAGTGTGATGTTCGGTCTTCTTAGAACCCACCGCTGCACGAATCGGAATTATCCCTAAACCCTGCCCAATCGCCGACAATTGTTGTTTTGTCGAGCCGCCTTGAATTCCTACGGGTACGAGCTCTTGACCCATGAGTAATATCTTTAGTGATCCAAAATCGATAGTGTGATTTTGCACCAATGACAAATCGATTATCACCGGAGAATTTGTGAAAAATCCTCGAGAATTCTTAAGTTGGGTCTGTAAATCTCGTGCAATTTGTTTCAAATCCGAGGAATGGATTTTAACGATAGGTAAGGTAAATACCGATCCTTTCAACGTTACCGAGGTGACAGGCGCCTTATGATCAGAGCGATCATTACGGTCATTGCAGATAGAACTATTATTGCTTACTTTCTCCATAAAGCTTTCATTTCTATCGATACGATCCCCTTGGACACACGGATACAATGGGTAACTGCCCCAGCCCAAACCATAGCTGATTATTTCTCAGTTGCAACTCTTTGTACCGGTGGCGTTGCCGGATGAAATAATAACCAATTGCGCCAAGGATCGCGAATTAATTTTTACGTAATACTACAATTGGTTAATTGTTAATCAAAATGACCTTGCATAGACTCATCAATCGGCATCCGCTGACCTTGATTAGCCTATACTCGGCACTATTTTGAGAAAGAATAATTTACTATGACCACACGACAAATCTTCATTGGCGTTAGTAGCTGTCTATTAGGGCAGCACACACGCTATGATGGTGGTCACAAAAAATCTTTGGCCGTTACTGAAACACTCTGCCAAAGGTTTAGCTGTGTTTCTCTCTGTCCGGAACTAGGCATAGGATTGGGGGTACCGCGAGCTGCAATCGTATTAATAACCACTCCCTCGCGACAGCTACGGGCGATTATTCAAGAGAGCGCAGTCGATGTCACTCGCCAGATTCAACAATACGCGCAGGACAACCATATGCAGTTGCAGCAATTATGCGGATATGTCTTAAAGTCAAAATCACCCTCTTGCGCCATTGATTCTGCCTATATTTATACTAGTGTGGCAAGTAAATCGCCTATAACTGCACGGACGTCAGACGGGCTATTTACCACTGAATTACGCAGGCAATTTCCCTATCTACCGATTTGTGATGAAACCGAACTAGACTCTGAAAAAAACACAGCGGCATTTATTGATCGGGTCATCACTTATTCCAATACAAAATAGTTTTCAATGCAGGTAATCGTCACACATCAAATTCAAATTATCGATAGACTAACTAGTGTCCGTCCACAAACGAGGATATTTTCCCAAGATCAAGGCGCACGGATTTTTTAAAGCGCAGCATAGACTACTATGTGAGCATTTAAAAAATACGTGCAACACAGATATTGGGGAAATAGACCGTTTGTGGATGGACACTAAATAATTTTGTCATAACGATCTGCTATGACGCTGTTTTTTCGAAATCGAGCCAGTAAAAACGCCTGCTGATCGGCTATAATTTTTCGATTCTCTAAGAAGAGATATTCCGCCTTATTGGGTACATACGGTACCGCGATCAAGTTATATTTACCCCATTCTTCCGGCGTTCGGTTACCTTTACGATTGTTACAGATAAAACAAGCGGTCACGACATTCTCCCAACTGTCCCCTCCCCCTCGACTCAAAGGCAAGACATGATCACGGGTCAATTGCGAACGACGAAATTGATCACCACAATACAAACAAATATGGCCATCACGCCGAAATAAGGATTTGTTGGTCAAGTGAGGGACATACGTATCCTCGCGGTAGTGACGCTTCGCCTTACCACGGGTCAATATTATAGACGCCACCTGAATACTAGACTGTCGACGGGTAATCGCATTAATTCCGCCACGGAAAAGGAAAGATTGAGTTCCGAGGTCAGCAACGACGTGATCGGTGGTATAGAGGCGAATGGCCTCAATATAGTCGATCCAACTGGTGGGACTGCCGGTGATATCGAGCTTAAGTATGAGGGGAACGACATTCATCACTGTGTATCTCTATTGTTGCATAAATGCGCTGCATATACCCAGCCACATAAAGATAGGCAGGATGATGTATAGCGAATAAGAAAAATCGCGGAACCACCTAATGGGTGAGCAACAAATTTTTATATTTACTTATGCGCATCAATAGCTTGCATTATTTTTTGTGATTCGACCGAGGTGTTAGATCTAATTTTGCTTACCCGTTTATTGTAAGCCTTCAAGTGCTTAAAAGCGAAATTATTAGAGGAGATTATCTCTATGGCAGACGTGATTGCAACTCTCCGTCACAGGTATATATGCACGATAGATCGTTTCATCAATTATAAGTAATCACTTTTTTGTAATCCCCTTACCTGCAGTATAGGTAATATATGATAATAAATAACGATTTCAATCATTTATGTTTTTATATATAAATTACAAATACTTATTAAACAAAGGCCAACTCGCGGACTTTATAACATCCATACAATTATTGATTGAAATTGTAAAAATTTCTGTTATAACTACGAATACACTTTAACTGTCAGACCTGTCCTACTCAAAAACCTGGTGGTTTCTTTACAGTTACAGTAGGGCAATTTCGCAGAATTTTTTGTTACCAAAATCGGAAACTCATCAAAGGGTCTACACTTTTCGGTATCTTAAACCTTCTAGATGGACTGGAATATAAATCTCGTCAGTGATCAATATTCTATTTATCGTGAGTGATAAATGGATTAATCCCGAGTATTATCGCTCGCTCTCGAAAATCGTGTAAAACCGGGCGCGACTACATGAATATCACGTTTTACGGGGGTAAAATGGGCTTTCTGGATAGAATATTTAATAAAAATGATGCCACGTCACTGTCCATCGTGAGTAACAAATCATTTGTAGAGTGTGTACAGATTGTTAATGCCTGGAAGACACGTGCGGCAATTGACCCGGATGTAATTTCTCCCGATGACGCAATGCTAAATTCCGCTTTCCACAGTCAGGTTCGATGCCCTTATTGTTCTAGCGATATCAAGTTTGAGGACGCAATTATCAATAGTGGCGTGAAAATGCGAATTCGATGTCCGGTTTGCCAAACCGAACCTGACATTCGAATTAACAACTGAAGCTAATGCAACGCCCTAAGCTGCCACATAAGCCCTGAGCTACTACATAACCCTAAGCTCTACTGTATAGCGTTAAAACGCCTAGCTATACTTAGTGATTATCGCCACCTAAGCCGGGTTGGTCGACGTTCATCCTCGATGGACTTTGCTTTGTACTCGACGCACCCTTCTGCATAGAAATATCCACTGTCAACAATCGAAGACTATCCGCCAATACCGATTGGTAAAATGCCGTATCTTGGCGCGATATAGAAATCTGCATGTTAAACGCCTGATCATGCACGCTCGCGAGCATAAGCGCTGATGTTTCCTTGGCACTAACCAGATTCATAGATAATCCAAACACTAACATAACTAATAACGATGAAATTTTCATTGTCTTGCTACCTATAATGTAAATTTATACAGAATCATCAGGGATTATTTCTCCCTATCACTTCTATCGACCAGGCTACAAAAAACTGTAGCTTTATTTACCTCAACATCTACCCAGTCACAGAGAAAGGTGGTCACAGCTAAGCGCCAAGCAGGCCCGGTAAAATAAAGATATGCAAACTTCGAAAGTTTATTGAGCATTATTCTATGTAGTCAAAACAAGCATCAAATACGCCGAATGCAGCAAAAAACTAGCGTTACTAAACTATACCTAGCATTAGGGGCGCAAAAGTAATGGGCATGAATCGGCACTTACCATTTCTAAAACGTATTAGAAAAAAATCCTACCCTACGATTAAAACCTAGTAAATTATGCTAACATTTTGTATAGTTTGTGTTTTATTTAATCGACTTAGTTTATACCAACATTTCGGTTGAATTTTAGAATTAGTACATGACAATGCTAACTCTGTGCAAGGAAACATACGGGAAAGCCTACTTAAGACGTCATTGCGTGACCATAAATTGACGGGAAATCTGAAAATTATTGCCTAAATTTGATCTAATTCGACCCGCAATAGACCTATGCTAACTCGTGCAAATGTAATTTATTTTAAATCTATACTGTAAATACAGGTAAACATATCGACGCTAATGAGTGCTAATCAGTAGATTTTGATACTTTTGCACCTCTAATTTGGTAATTTCGCACACACTTTGAGAGATATTATTTGCACTTTAACAAATAGTAATTTACTGTACTGACTGTGATCAATAACTACCAAATAGAACAACGCCCTAGCCATATATTTACTAGTATTAGGGGCAGATAATTTGATCCATAGATGCTTATTAACGTATATTTGATTGCTCTGATAGAGACGCGTAGGTGACTTATTAATACTACAAAATTTACCGTATACAGATTATTCGGGATGCTATACACCACAGCATTTACTGCATATTCTGGGTTACGTAATCACAGAATTTCTCTGTACTGCCTGCAACAAAGTACTTTCGATTTAATAAGAATTTACAGGATTTGGTATGACAGACACCTTAACGTGTAGCTGGTATTCAGCCGCGTTGACCCACGTGGGTCATGTAAGACAAATCAACGAAGACGCCTATCTTGATTCGCCAAAGGCGGGCATGTGGGCGGTCGCTGATGGCATGGGTGGACACCATGCTGGCGACGTCGCAAGTACCAGTATTATCCGGGCCTTGCGAGACGTCAAACCCGCCAATCGTCTTAGTCAGTACGTTAATGACATCGAAGATCGCCTGATTGGTGTCAATACCCGCTTACGTCAAATGGCGGCGGAACATAACGACAATCGAACGATCGGCAGCACGATTATCGCCCTGGTCGCATTGGGCAATCATTGTGCACTCATGTGGGCCGGTGACAGTCGAGCTTATCGATTTCGAGACAATAAAGTATTGCAGATCACTCGTGACCACAGCCAAGTAGAAGAGATGGTCGAACGGGGTCTGCTGCAACCGGAAGACGCAGAATCCCACCCAGCCTCAAACGTCATCACGCGAGCTGTCGGCGCGGCAGATGTGCTGTATGTGGACGTGGATCTGCATGAACTACAAAAGGACGATGTATTTTTACTCTGTAGCGATGGATTGTATAAACATATAAGCAAGGATGAAATAGAAGACCTGTTAAAATCTGATAAATCCGTCCAAGAATGTGCCCGATATCTAATCGACAATACGTTAGAACGCGGCGCAAGCGATAATGTCACTGTCGTCCTCGTCAAAATCAGCTAATTTATCAAATAGTGGTAATATTACATTTGTATTTTCACTATTAAACACGGTAAATTGAACCTAGAACAATCAGTTGAACACGGATCTTGCTGTTCCGATTGTTGCGCTAACCTGTAGGTTCCGAGACTTTCAAGCAGTTTCCTATAACACCTACTTTTGGCAACTGAACTTTTTGCACCCGACTTTTTTGCAACTGACTATGCTAGCTTAAACCTACTGAATACGTCATGACGGACCGACATATTGATTCACTAAATAAGGCCTATTTATTAGGTGAGTACGACTTGAAGCGCTATCGCGAGCTTCGAGTACAGCTTATTGACGAATTTACCCATAGTAAACCGCCTGTAGTAACCACGGGAGAAGACAAAGATCGAGTTACTGATCCAACTTTGAAAATCACCCAGCCCAAACCTGCTCCCGACTTAAGTGGCGTCAGCGCCGAAAAAAACCACCGTGGCCCGTCATTCCTGCAATTTTTATGGGTATCGATCGCAGTTTTATTATTCATCTACATGTATACCGCATCGATTTAACGTCTTGCCCATGTATATGGCGCGTGACGCGTCCTACACTAGCGTAACCTCAATATTATGCCTCGTTCCCATCCTCCCGCGTGGGAATACATACCGAGCGCAGAGCCGCAAACACCGGTATGGATTCCCACGGAAGACCGTGGGAACCAGGATCAAAACTTGAGATTAAGCATATTTTATGTGGAGGGTTTTAAAGACCGACTCTGGATCAGCCTGAACAAGTCTTAACAATACTTTTGCTGGACCGGTTGGGTGTCGATGTCCTTGTTCCCAATTTTGGAGAGTTCGAATGTTAACTCCAATTAAAATTGCAAACTTTGATTGAGAAAAGCCAATACGTTCTCGAATAGCTTTAACATCAGGTTCATCAAATTCAAACTCTCGAGAAGCTTTAAGTTCGCCACGCATTATTTCTCCAGCTTCCTGGACGCTATTTAGCAACTCATTAAATTGATCTTCATTCATTTTCAAACTCCAACACAACCATTTTTTGAAGTATTTTTAACTGATCTTTTGTTAAGTCATCACACTCATTCTTCGCATAGGCAAATAACATGTAAATTTGATCCAGATTGGTTGCCCAATAGTAGATTAATCGTGTACCACCTCGTTTACCTCGACCGCTGCCACTCCAACGAATTTTACGAATTCCGCCACTGCCTGAGATTATTTTACCTGCATCAGGTTGATCTATTAGCATTATTTGAAATTCGCGATAATCATTCTCTGTCATTAAGCTATTGATTATTTTAGTAAATATAGGAGTTTCGATAACAACCATATCATTAATTATACGTCAATGACGTATATTGTCAATAAATTCTAAGTATCGTCTTTTTGGCGTAGTTGCAGTTACAGTAGGAACGCCGATCACTTGGCGCCCGCCTTGCGCAGATCCTCGCAAAAAATAAAAGAAAAACAGGGTCAGGGAACAAAATACGCTAATATTAGCAATTATTGCTCTCTGACCCGGGTTTTAGGTTTAGTCGTTATTGTTGACAACATCACTAATTTCCTCCATAATGGAGGAAATTAGGAGGATTTTATGGCGACAATGAATATTAAGAACTTTCCCGACCCGCTCTACGAGGAATTGAGAGATCGGGCTAAACGTGAGCACCGTTCAATCTCACAAGAAGTCGTTCACCTTTTGGAAACGGCCACTAAACAGCCTGAAATTAGATCTCTTCTGGAATTACGCGGGCTGGGCAAGCAAATATGGAGAGATGTTGATACCAGCAAATATATAAGTAAAGAGCGCGATACCTGGGATAACTAATACATTGGCGCTCATTGATGACATTTTACCCGGGCCCGTCGCGCTTGATACCGCTATTTTTATTTATTTCATCGAAGAACATTCCCGCTACCTTGAAGCCCTGATTCCCCTTTTTGACGCCATCGATAACGGCCGCTTGGAATCAGTAACCTCTGCCCTAACGCTACTCGAAACCCTTGTAATACCTTTCCGTAGCAAAAACCCGACTCTCGCAGAACATTACGAAACGATACTCACTCAAAGCCGTGGTCTTCGATTAATTGAATTAACCTTACCTGTTCTGCGTATCGCCGCACAAATACGTGGCTCAACTCGCATAAAAACACCGGATGCCATTCAGCTTGCCGCAGCCATAACTTCCAATTGCACCTGCTTTCTAACGAATGATCGCGACTTTATTGAGATGGGTCAGATAAAAATTATCCAATTGGATAACTACATTGACACAGCTTAGCGATTAACGTGTAGCCTCGCTATAAAAACAGGGTCAGAGAGCAAAATACGCTAATATTAGTAATTATTGCTCTCTGACCCTGTTTTTTCTCGTTCCCACGCTCCTGCGTGGAAATGCATACTGGGTACAGTGTTGCAAACAGAGGTACGGATTCCCACGGGGGACCGTGGGAACCAGAAAAAGCTAAAGCGTCCTGGCGAGCCGGAAACCGATGTCGCTGCCGCGGTTACCCGGCGTGTCCCCGTTGCGGTTCGCGGAACGCACAAACTGTGGGTCACCGTTCCACGAGCCGCTCCGCAACACACGGGAGGCGCAATTCGTCGATTCCCACGCACTTCCATCCGCTGGCGCGTTGCCATAATTGTCATGGTAACAATCCTGCACCCATTCCCACACATTACCGACCGTGTCATACACTCCAAAACCATTGGGTTTAAGCGATTTCACTGGCGCCCTTTGTTTTTTATCCCAATGGCTGCCGCAGCCATTACAGTTGGCATTATTGCTGCCAATGGCATTGCCCCACCAATAGCTCGTATTACCTCCGGCCCTGGCCGTATACTCCCACTCCGCCTCCGTGGGTAGGCGGTAGTCCTTTCCCGTTTGCGTCGACAACCATGCCGCATAAGCCTGGGCAGCATTCCAATTGACGCGAAAGACTGGGCGCGGACCCCACCCCATACCTAGGTCATCTGGTAGTGCAGTCCCGGTGGCTTTGGCAAACCGAGCATAGTCTGCAAACGTCACTTCGGAACGGCCTATGACAAAAGACCTAATAAGCACTTCGTGTTGAGGGAACTCACTCTTATAACTCCCTGGTTCCTTGTCGGCCGCACCCATAAGGAAACGACCGCCTTTGAGTACCCTCATTTCTGGACCTTTGTTACCGTCTTTGAGTGTGTCTTGAAATGTCGTACCCGGTTGGGGCCGGTTAGCTACGGTACTTGCAGATGCCCTTGGAGGTGTGACGACGGTCTTGGCCTGGGCATTTTGTTGTTGCTTTGCCAATAAGGTTGCTTGTTTGTCTTCTTTTGCGGCTTTAAATTGTGCCGACTCGCGTCTTTGTCTTTCAAGCTGTTGCGTTATAGCGTCGCCACCATCCTCATTAATCTGCGGTACAAATTTCGCATAGACAATCACCCCGGTTATGAGCACGACTCCCAAAACAATATTCCACAACAGTATCGGTTTGTATTTTACTGCATCGCCCTCTGTCGTCGTTTCTACCGGTGGGGATATGGGTTGTGGTTTATCAGGCGCTGCGGTCTTTGGCAGTATTCTCGTGCGCAAATACTCAATCAGCTTGCGAAATTCGGAGGCTTTTTCAATGGCTTTGTTATCATAAAGAATACAGGCCTGGAGTTGGCGAAAGCCCATAGGTTGCTTAACGTCTTCAATAAGAACTGGGATTAGTTTCTCCTGCTCCAGTGCTTCGTTGGCTTCATCCTGCACCCATCTGGATTGAATGGCTTGTTTTGACCACAAGACCAAAACCACTTTTGCCTTGGTGATTTCTTCGTCAATCACCCTACGGAACTCTTTACCGGGTTGGATTTCATGATCCCACCACACATCGTAATCTAAACTCTGCAAATGACCCGCTAGGGCCTTTGCCGTTTTTCTGTCTGATTTCGCATAACTCAGGAAAATATCGCTCATCGTCGCTCAAGCACCTTTGCTTTTGGATTCAATCTTTGTTGCGATACGAAAAATTCAAGGAAAATAATACAATGCCATTTTTTATTGATTAAACGTAACTCCTCACCCTTTACAGCGTTTCATGTGGGCACAAAAAACGTGCCCACCCTACCATTTAACGCATACTTAAGACTGTTTTTGTAGGGTGGGTACATCTTTTTGTGCCCACATGCCAATCTAGATATCAACACC
>JBGMRO010000075.1:0-11188 GCA_048061555.1 Thiohalomonadales bacterium
TAGTTGTAAATCGCATATCTTTATTTGCCAGGGTAGTTTGCCCATCTAAGTTTGTAGAAACTATAAAAAATTCGTAGCGCGCTCCTGCCTTCAGACCCGAAATAACCTCAGAATGCTGATAGGCTAATAAGTCGTTGGATTTCATCTGGCTATCAAATTTCCCATCAAGGTTGTAGCGTAATATAGACCTGGAAAGTTTATCGGTTTTCCAAATTATCTTGACTTGACTGTCGGACAATTTTTCGACTTGCCAATCATTTAGCTTGGCTGGCGCCACTTCCAATCCGGCAGATAATAACAATGACTCTGAGACCGTCAATGGTGCTCTATTCCCAGATAGATCAATATTAGTGACTTGAACGGTATAGCGCATGCCAGGCTGCAACCCCGGCAGAAAAATCTCATGCTGACTATTCATGTCCGTAGAGCGAAAAACCTGTTGATTCCCATTTAGATCCGATACCTGGGCTTCGGCATAACTGAATTCATTGGTTTGCCAGCGTAGCATGACACTATCGCGGCCCTCGTATTGAATCTTGGGTGGTACGATAATCTTGGGCGGACTATGGTCTTTCACTTTTTGGGTTACAAAATAAACACCGCTATTCGCCCTCGCCGCAAGCTTCGGTTGCCACTTCGAAATAATTTTATAATAGTATTTACGCCCTGCACGTAGCCCGCCCAATTCGACCACATGATCGTGAGTATATTTGTTTTTATAAACATGTTTGCGTAAGCGTTCTACAGATGGACCATAGTATACAATACTCTCAGTGGGGTAACCGGTGGTCCATTGCACAATTGCCCGTGACGATGAACGTACTACATGAGGCCCTCGAACAATGCGAGCTGGCGGGCGATTCACTTCGCGAACTGTGTCAAATTGCTTTGCGATGCTCGAGACTCTGGATAATTTATTATCATCTCCCTCGACGACTGCAGCGACGACGTATTCATAGGGGGTATTTGCTTGTAGGCCGTCGATATAGACTTTGTGCTCAGCAACTATCTTTGGTTCGTTGATTATGCGATGCCTATCACTTCCGCGCAGGGTCCTATTCGCAGCAGAACCCGTTCTAATAGAGATGCTAGATTTGACCGGTATATTAGTACGCCAGTGTAACCAAGCTGAATTTTTTGTAATGTCAGTGACACGCGGTCCATCAACAATACGTATCTCCTGCGTATTTGGGGAATTTTTGGTATTAAAATAATATAAATGGGATATACGACCATCAGTGGTATCTGAAGTGACAATTCGGTATTGATAGGACATCGCGGGCTGTAAATCTTCCAATACGATAGAATGGTTCATCGTATTTGCCGACATCTTACTTTTGTGGACGCTATCCCGTTGTCCATTGACACGATTTTGTTGATACTCAATAGTCGCTGACAATTTTCGCTCAGTATTCCATCTGATTTTCATGCGACCTAGGCCTAGATCCGTCACTGTGGGTTGCGCATTAAGAGGTAATATTTTCCTACTATTTGTGCGGCCACTCTTAAAGCTAGCCTTATAATGCGTCGATCCATCCTTTCCTTTTAAGTCAGTAATTTTTAACCGAATTTCATAGTGACTATCCGGTATTAATTTATTTAAGATCACTGAGTGATTAACGGTCTTGCTAGTAGATGACTCATTATAAATCAATATACCGCGTAGACCGTAGCTTAACGTGCCCGTGGTGGGTATATTTGTACGCCACTCCACCAATACCGAATCATTTTCTAATACTTTAATATTGGGTCCCGAGGTCAGTGTCGGTGCAAGGTTTTCCGTTTGAAAAAGCACGACTTGAGTCGAAATGTTCTTAGAAACGGATTCGATGTCGATGTCGTGTCGTTTAAATCCGCTACGTTTTCGTGGTATTACCCGTAATTTGTAGCTATGTCCCGCCAATAATTTTGCCGTAATCATACCGTCATAATTCGAAACGAGATTTAGGGGTACCTGTTTTACCGTGATAGCGTCTTTATTGACTTGAGCAAGAGCAGTCACACCGGCGTCTTCAAGACTGACAGGCACTTGCTGTACGGACAAACGATTATTATCGATCAAATGCACGGATAAATAAAATAATTGATTATCTAAATCACTACTGGTGTTCTTGCTGACCTGCACGTCAGCTAGAATCACTGCATTCGACGGTTTCGGCCGCAACACGGTTAACGACTCTTTTTTATTTACCAGGGCCCAGCTAAGCTTGCTTTTATCGAGTAAAATATCTTGCCTGTGGTCACCGTCTATGCGCAGGTCGGTGACAATAGACCTAGCGTTCCAATTACGTGGAAAGTATTCACCCGCCTTACCTTCAATACTGAGCGCGTATGTGCCTGAAGATAGAGCAATCCGATAGTCACCATTTTGATCCGATTTAGTTTTAATCAGTCGATTAGGATGTTCGCTATCTGCAATGAGAACATCGACTTGTGTGATAGGGGTTCCGTTCTCGGCCAAGACGCGCCCACGCAACTGGTTGTTTGCAGAACGTATTACCAGATGGTACTGCGCTGCGGTCGTTGTCAGACGTACATTCTGAAAATAATGCGTCGGAGTTTGATAGGCACTAGGGAGTTCAACCTCAAGTTGATGCAAACCTATCGGTACATTCAGTTGATAACGCCCCAAAGCATCCGTAGATTTTCTCAGCCACTCTTTTTTTGAATCTTGGTCTCTGACGACGATGATCGCTCCAGAGATTGGAATTGCGCCTTGGTAGACTGTACCAACTAACGTGGTTTGTTGTGCATTCGCCATAGCCGCGTTCTGCGCAATAGAAAAGCAACTAAACGAAAACAAAACTACTGTGACTAACGACTTTAACTTGCCCCTGCTCAGCATATACCGACCCCTTGCAACGCCATTCAGCTGCTGCATAAATTCTAAGTTATTAGCACTAACGGCAAAGCAAATAACAACATGAAGGGTAAACTTAGATTATATCTAATGGAGAAGGGTGCAAAGTGTGACAGACTTCACAAAACTGCGAAAACATTGAAAATATCGATACACACCACGATTCACGATTCACGATTCACGATTCAGAGTAACTAACCCCGGCAATTTCGTAAAATTTTTGCCCCTTAGGAGTATGAATTGATACTTCGTCATCGATGGACTTCCCCATTAAGGACTTTGCCAAGGGGGAATCCATACTAATATATTTTTCGTTACGGCTAAATTCATCGGGTCCTACAATCCGGTATTGATGCATCACCTCTTGTTCGTCGAGAAGTTCTACCCATGCACCAAAGTATATTTTGCTATGGTCGCTCGGGATCGTATCGACTATTTTCATACCTTCAAGACGTTTACGCAAAAATCTTACTCGGTAGTCTATTTCTCTCAGCTGCTTTTTTCGGTAGATATACTCTGCGTTCTCTGAACGATCACCTTCGGCGGCGGCTGCTGTTATGGCCTTGGTGACCTCTGGCCTTTTTTTGCGCCATAGAAAATCCAATTCTTCCTGAAGCAGCCTATGCCCTTCCAGGGTAATATATTTTGACGAGGGTGGTCGAGGGGGTTTGTAGCGAGACATAATGCGTGTTAATTATTGTTTTCCCATTTCTTTTTCTTGGCATTAATTCTTTTTTTCTCCCAGTGTTCCGCACTCATACGACAATCCAACAACGCCATCGCACAGGCTGCAGCTATTGTGAGAAAAATCATGTAGTGCATGATCTCCAGATCATGTGCATTCCAATATATGTAGGCGCTGCTAGCCGCCAATACCAGATAGGCAATTATCCTGATCGGCACTATCCATTTTTCCTGTAATGCAGCACTACTTTCTTTTGGTGCAGATTCGCTAGAATTACGGTCTTTTGATTTTACAAGTTTTTTATTTTTTTTTGCCATGTTGATTATTCCAAGCATTTATTCAGACACATGATAATACATAGGGGTCATTTCCACTGATTGTTTATTCGTCTTACCCTTGACCGAGTATGCTTTAATCAAACGCAGCAGCGTATCACCCTGCCAAACGGAATCACTATTAGTGTAAAATAATTTATTTAGGTAAGTAATTTCATCGCTCAAGGTACCGCCACAGCGCTTTGCTAGTGCCGTAAGACTATGCGGACTCTTTTCAGGGAAGACTACAACAGCCCATTCGATCAACAACGACTTAGCGATATCTCGGTCGCCACTATCGCAGGCATGGCTTAAGCGTTTTTCGATTGCGGCTCGATTGTTATGGGTCATCGATGCACTATTTTCCCGATGATCGTTCGATGCCGAACTTTTTTTCTTTGCCTTGTTTGCGTAGTACCACCAGGCGACTATGGTTAATAACCATAAATATAGAAACAGCATGCTGAGTGCGAACCAAAATTGTTCACCATACTGTGAATCGTCCTCTTTAACGATAGCATCTATAGCAATGCTCTTTTTTTCACTAGCATCGGCGATATTGCTTTCTAGCAATATCGGTGTTGGCTGCCCCGTATCGGTAGCCGAGGCTTTGACACTTATCGATTTGGCCTTCACAATGACCTGTTCCCAGCGATTCTTTTGTGTATTCCACCACGGTACACGAATTTCTGGGAAAATAAAGTCCCCACTGCGAGTGGGAATGATAGCGACTTTATCCTCGCGCACACCCTGCACACCCGTGCTTGTCTTGTTGTCTTTTAACACTGGCTGGTCTGGGTAGAGTTTGGCAAACGTCAATTCATCAGGATGTAAACTGGGCAGCAATGATGCCGGCAAACCCTCGGCTGATACTCGCAGCGTCCTAGTCACGGGTTCGCCGACCTTGAAAACCGGGTTGCCATTACCCCATTTATCGCTGATTTCTACGGCGCTTGCGGGCAACCAGTAGGGTAAGGTCTTGCCTTTTAGGTAGCTCGGTTTTTGGCTCACTTTAACCACGAGTTCTTTGGATAACAGTCTTCTATGTTTTAAGTTACGGCGGTTTCCGACGTATCTTGTCTCGAAAACCAAAGGGGCGATGGTAATGCTACCGCTTTTTTGCGGAAAGAGCGCATATTTTTTTTCGAATACTTTATAGTGCCTGCCGTCTATTTGTTTGTCGTAACTGGCATTATTACCTAACGGCTCTACGATGGTATCACCATCACTCAATTTTAACTCGCCGAGACTCGCATCCATTAAATTTACTGAATGAAAAATACGTACGGTATAGATAATCTGTGCCTGCACATAGGCATTTTTTGGTTCTACCTCCACCTCCATATAAATGGCTTGCTTTACTCCGGAGCCGGAAATAGCAATATTTTTTTGTACCACGATGGGGATCGATATACTGCTATCGGCCCCAAAATTAATCGGGGGTATGGTCAAATTACCTGATATTTTTGGCATTAAACTCAATGTCCAGGAAGTCTCGCGAGATATGCTGCCATTGATGATGCGAAAGCTACTACTTTGATTACGATTCAATATACTAAAGTTTTTTTCTAACGGTGAAAAATCTGGATCGTCATCGACAGACTCCGTACTTGAAAACATCAATGTGAACGACTCATCCATTTGCACGATACTTCGATCGAGCTGAACGTTTATATTTGCAGCATATAAGTCATGGGCGACTAGGCAAACCATCAAAATGGGCCATAAAATAAGTTTCGATCTTACCACGGGTTATTTCCTTTGACCGTACCACCGCGGATCTCGGCTTGATAGCGAAATTTTCGTCTGAGTAGACCACCGGGGTCATCGGGCACTCTGCGTAACCACTGCTCCAAAGCGAGTCGCTGCTCTTCCTTTTTATTGATCTCCATTTGCTCTTCTTTACTCAAGATTTTATTGTTGGTTTCGCCTTTATTTTTATCGTTTTCAGCCGAAGATTCCGCAGTCTTCTTCTGCTTCTCTTGTTGCGCCTGTTGCTCTGCAAGCTTTTGTTCCTCTGCCTTTTCCTTATCGGCCTGCGCAGCGGTTTCGTCCTGTCGTTTTGATGGCGAACCGTCAGAATTCTCCCCGTCGTCTTGATCGGATTGGTCACCTGAGGCCTGTTGGTCTTGTTGCTGTCCGGGTTGATCCTCTGAATCGCTTTTCTCGGACTCGCCTTGCTGCTTATCTGCACTGTCTGAATCGCCGTCTTTATTCGGGTCGTCTTGTTTATCGCCGTCCTGTTTTTGTTGGTCTTGTTTTTGCTGATCAAGAAAAGATTTTACCAAGTCTCGATTATAGATTGCATCGGCGTTATCTTTGTCTAGCTTGAGGGCCTCAGTATAGGCGCTTAGCGCCTCTTCCAGCCGACCTAACTTCACCAAGGCGTTGCCCTTGTTATACAGGCCCGTAGTATTTTCTTGCCCCTCCCACTGCCCCAATGATTTTTCATATTCGGCAGACTTATAGTTAGCGACCGCATTCCAATCGGATCTTTTAAAATGCTTTGATGCCGCCTGAGGGTCACCCTTGTTATAGAGTCGCTGCCCGGTTTGATCCGGTGTAGACCAGACATACTGCCAATCTATCGCGTAGGAGGGTCGAGGTATCGGCAGCAACAATACAAAGACCATCATCAACCAGCCTCGTCGAAAGTATATCGCCGCCATTGGCAACAATAAAAGCAATAACCAAGGTCCTTGCTCGATCCAAACATCGGTTTCAAATGGCATTTTTTGATCTTTCTGTTTTGCATTTTGGTGTTTATCAAAGACACTCAAGAGTTGGTCTATATCCGCATCTGTATTCGACAAACTATGGTAACGTCCTCGTCCTAAACTCGCCATTTTTTTTAATTTCAAGGCATCAAGCTTTGTGATTACGATGGAGCCCGTGATGTCTTTTACAAAACCCCCATTTTTTTTACGAATGGGGGCACCCTGCGCAGTCCCCACACCAAGAATAGACAGACTATGTCCCTTCTGAGTCAGGTCATTAATACTCTTCTCCAACTGTGCATCACTACCTGAATCGGTCACTAACAGCACGTAACCGTGGGTCACGCCGGACTGTAAAAAAAGTTCCCGCGCCTTGTCGATAGCGACATGTACCTGGCTACCCTGACTCGGCATGAGTTCAGCCGTTAACGCCGGTACCAAAAGTTTGATAGTATTGCTGTCCTGCGTCAGTGGGCTCACCGTAAATGATTCGAGGGAAAAAACGATTAGCGCGGTTTGCCCTTCTGTGCGTCGCCTAAGTATATCTAGTATTTTGAGCTTCGCGCGTTCTAAACGGCTCGGTTTAATGTCACGGGCATTCATCGATAAGGATAAATCTAGGATAATAACCAAAGCCGACTCGGTACGAAACGCCGGTTGTGGCGCCTTTTGCCAAACGGGTCCAGCCAGGGCCGTCACCGTCAGCAACGCGGCTAACAGTAGGCTGATCATTGGCCAGACACTAGTTTTTATTGACTGCGTGGTCAGAATAAAGGGTAAAAGATCCACATCACATATTTTTTGCCACGCTAGCCCTGACTGGCGATGCCGGTATAGGAAAACGAGCAAAACAATAATCGGTAAGATCGCCAACAGCCACCACGGCCGTAAAAATTGGAAATTTTCAAATAGGCTAAGCATGTCTACATCAACGCCCCCGAATAATACTCATCATCGTGAGCACAAATGCGATAATAAAAGACAATGCCAATGGCCAGTAGTATAGGGATCGTTTTGGGCGAAAATTTATCAGCTCCTGCTCTACTGGCTCCAACTCATCGATCATCTCATAGATCTGCTCCAGCTCACCGATATCTCTTGCACGAAAGTAGCGTCCGCCAGTGGCGGTTGCAATCCCGGTTAATGTTTCTTCATCTAAGTCCATTGATGGGTTGACTTTGCGACTGCCGAAAAAAGAGGATACGGTCATCTCATCGGCACCAATACCGATCGTATATATTTTTAGCCCCAATTCAGCCGCCAGCTCAGCCGCTTTTAAGGGTTTTATTTCACCGGCTGTATTCGCACCGTCTGTTAAAAGAATCAATATATATTCACTGGCCTCATCAATGTTTTGGCTATCGCGTAGGCGTTTTACCGCTAAACCAATGGCATCACCAATCGCCGTTTCCTTGCCCGCAAGACCGATGACCGCTTCATACAATAAGACCCGCACGGTTTCTCTGTCGAAGGTCAACGGTGTTTGCATATAAGCGTGCTTGCCAAATAGTATTAGACCAATTCGATCGCCGACCCGGCGTTCTATAAATTCACCGGCGATTGACTTAGTCGCGATTAATCGATTGACCTGTCTACCATTGAGACGAAAATCTTGCACCTCCATACTGCCGGATAAATCCACCGCCATCATAATATTCCGGCCGCTTACCGGTAACTCTATCGGTTCTCCCAACCACTGCGGACGTACGACCGCCGCGACTAGACTGAGCCAGGCTAAAATTGCTAACCATGTCAACAATCCTGAGCTTTTCGATACCGCCATCACCGTTGCCTGAGAAACTTGATAGTCTTCGATGTGAGGCACCTTTAATGCCGCTTGTTGCTGCCCCGCCACTGGACTTAGCAACAAGCGAAATAACCAGGGTAATGGCAATACTAGACTCATCCAAGGCCACTGAAACTCCAACATGCTTAAGACCCCATTTGTCCAGCATGCTTAAGCCTACCGATCGGTAACTGGGCGAGCCAAGATTCGGTTAAAATTGTGAGCTGTTGTACTTGTGAGGTGCTGATATTTGCGTTCGAGTCATAGGGGGCCGTCAACAATAGCTGACCCACTTCACTCTGAAACTTTATCTTGGACGAAGGTTTTTTAGTGGGTCGGTCTTGTTTGTGCGGACTCGTTTCATCTAGAAATTGCAGCCATCTGTTACCCGTCAGCCCCGCGACTGATCCTCGGCTATAAAAATGTATTGCTGTTTTTCTAAGATAAACAGATAGCTCTCGTACATAACGATGAGTATCAAGAATTTGCTCATAACTCGATAACAGCTTTTGAAAATCGAGCTTTGCTTTGCATTGGTATCGCTTATTCTTACGAGAAATCAACAGCATAACAACACCAAATATCAAAATAAGTATAACCCCAAAAACGACCCACCACCCTAGTGCAGGAAACCACCACGAAACTGGGTCGGGTAGGTGTATATCGCGAATCGGGATATCGGGCAGGTCGTTCATGCCGGTAACCGTACTATGCGGTGGTATATACCCATCTCGGCAATACTTAGCTGATCAACAATGGGCCTTAACATGTATTCGCCATGATCGCCGCTACATCGCTCTCTGTGCTGCAGGTAGAAAAATGTATTGCATGCTTTTTACAAAAAGATTGTAATTGCTGTTGACGATGCTCGAATCGCTGCGCGTATCGCATACTTGTGTCTTTGTTATCGGTATCCAAACTAATGTACTTATCGCCTTCACTAAAACGATAAATCCCATCTGGCGGTAGTGTTTGTTCTATCCAATCGTAAATAAATATAATGACGATGTCATTGTGCTTCGCCAACGATGCTAATGGCCGCATAGCCTTTTGATCAAACTCTCGAAAATCACTAAGCAGAATAATTTTACTGCCGGGTAATGCGACCTTACGCAGACGCTGCATAGCCTGCTCGATAGGTGGTAGTTCGGTCGATTCCACATAATGGGCTTGGTTCATTGTCGCATCGGCCACCTGTTGTAGAAAATGCAATACGCTCCATTTTCCACCCTTAGGACGTTGCTCGATATGATGCCCCTCATTAAAGAGTAAATAACCGAGTCTGTCGCCTCTTTTGAGCGCAGACCAAGCGACATGCGCGGCGGCCTTCGCTGCTACCACCGTCTTAAAAGAGCCTCGCGTTCCAAAATACATCGAACGCTGAAAATCTATCCACAGCAAGACCGCCCGTTCTCGCTCTTCACGATAAAGTTTGGTATGTGCCTTACCCGTGCGTGCGGTCACCCGCCAATCCAAATTTCGTACGTCATCTCCGGCTTGATAAAGCCTGACTTCATCAAATTCCATACCACGCCCCTTAAAGGGCGAAAAATATTGGCCCATTTGTTTAGAGCGAATTTTTTTTAAGCGCGATGGTGTATTTTGGATCATACATCGCATAGCGATTAAGGCCTTTGCGGAAATAAATATTTTCCCATCTAAGCGATCTTCTTGACCTGGCTTGTCCTTGCGCGCACTATCCGTTTGCGTAATATACTGGCGGCTAAGGTATTTTTGTAAAAATTGCTTGATCATGGCACCGCGATACGATGTATGAGCTGTTCGATAAATCTATCAGTGGTGACGCCTTCTGCCTCGGCTTCATAACTCAACAACACACGATGCCGCATCACGTCATAGGCCATCGCTTGTATATCGGCGGGATCGACAAAATCACGGCCGTCCAACCAAGCATGCGCGCGGGCACAGCGATCGAGTGCAATGGTTGCCCTAGGGCTTGCGCCGAACTGTACCCATTGGGCAAGATCGTCGCCATAACACTTTGCATCGCGGGTTGCTAAGACCAACTCCAAAAGATATTTTTCCAGATTATCCGCCATAAATACTTCCAATACTTCCTGGCGTGCCTCAAAAAGTTGTTTCTGTGTTACCTGGATATCCATACTGCTAGAAAATTGTAGCGCCTTGTCGTTCTCGCGAAGACAGCGTTCGACGATCTGCTGTGATTCTTGCCGACATAATGCCAGAATTTCCTGCTCGGCCTTGGAGTCGGGATAATCAATCTTTACATGGATGAGAAAACGGTCCAGTTGTGCCTCAGGCAGAGGATAGGTCCCTTCCTGTTCGATTGGATTTTGCGTCGCCATGACCAGAAACAGCTTAGGCAATAAATAGGTCTTGGAGCCCACAGATATTTGTCGTTCGGCCATGGCCTCGAGTAGTGCCGACTGTACCTTGGCCGGTGCACGGTTTATTTCATCGGCCAGCACGAGGTTATGAAACAAGGGACCCGGTTGAAAGCTGAACTCTCCATCTTGTTGGCGAAATATCTCGGTGCCGGTCAAATCTGCGGGTAATAAATCTGGGGTAAACTGCACACGCTGATAATCGGCTTCAATACCTTCGCTAATAACTTTAATCGCCCTAGTCTTCGCCAAACCAGGTGCGCCCTCGACGAGCAGATGGCCATCGCACAACAGTGCGATGAGTAAGCGGTCGACCAATAATTTTTGGCCTATGATCAATTTATTTACAGACTGGCGTAAATTAGCTATGGGTTCACTAATTGGCATTTTTTTACCTTATTGTATTCGCGTATTTTTTCACACTTGTATTTAATCTAGTGTAGTGTCTTTAAAGAATCGG
>JBGMRO010000076.1:0-11102 GCA_048061555.1 Thiohalomonadales bacterium
AAAAATACGCGCAACGCAGATATTGGGGAAATAGACCGTTTGTGGATGGGCACTATTTAAGTTCACTGCAAGCAAAAAACTAGCGCGAGGGGTTATCGCCTTTTTATGATACGAAATAGAAAATATAATTTGATGTTGCTTACGACAGTACTCGTGGCGGGTATTATTTCCGCTTGTAGTGACAATGTTGCGACAACAAATTTGGAGGCCAAGTCAGAAGCCATGGCGGTGCAATCCGAAACTCGTACGAACCCTGGCATGGTCTTGATTCCAGCGGGTGAATTTATTATGGGTAATGACGATATTGATGTTAGTGGTAAGTCCAAGGAATTTGGATTTAATGAGCCGTGGTATTTGCCTGAGCACCCACAGCGAAAAGTAAATCTAGATGCGTATTATATGGATACCTATGAGGTCAGTAATCTACAATTTCGAAACTGGTTGATCAGTCTAAACCGATTTAATCCGGCGACCATGGATACGCTGATTAAACGACTACATCTGGAAGTCGATGATCTACCCGTGCGCACCATAACCTGGACCAAGGCACAGGAGTTTTGTTATGGCGTGGGAAAACGCTTGCCGAGTGAAGCAGAATGGGAAAAGGCCGCCAGGGGGACCGACGGTCGAGAGTACCCGTGGGGTAATGAGTGGCAACCCGACTATTTAAATGCCGGGCAAAATGAAGCCAATTTATCACCCGGTGGCAGCTTTGAGAAGGGTAAATCACCCTATGGCGTATATGATATGGCAGGTAACGTCATGGAATGGACGGCAGACTGGTACCAGGCCTATCCAGGTGCCGAGTATAAGAGTCCAAATTATGGCCGCAAACGAAAGGTCGCCCGTGGCGGTAGTTGGGGGGGCGTAGGACACTATGTAATCCCACATTACTTCCGCGCGGCCTACCGCTTCAATTTTCAGCCTGACGGCGCTTATAATGATGTCGGGTTTCGTTGTGCTAAGGATGTTTGAAAAATAGGTAAAAGGATCGAGGTAAAAGGAAAAAGGTAAAAGGTTAAAGGCAAAAAATCAAAGATCTATGGTTCTGGTATACATATAATCTATTCTTTAGTCTTTAGTCTTTAGTCTCGATCCTTTTACCTTTTACCTCGATCCTTTGACCTATTTCTTAAGGAATTTAATATGTGTAAAGTTGTTAAAAATAAGGTCGTCTCTATTACCTATCGAATCTTGGATGATAAGAACGAAGTCAAGGAGCAATCCGACTTACCGATTGATTACTTGCATGGTGTCGACAATGCGATGTTCAAAAAAGTTGAGGCTAGCCTTGCAGGTAAACAAGTGGGTGACGAGGTGGTTGTGGAATTGAGTCCTGCCGAGGGTTTTGGGGCGCATGATCCGAATCTGACTTTTACCGACGATATTGCCAATGTACCAGCAGAGTTTCAGCAAATCGGAGCTAAACCCCAGTTTCAAAACGCCGAGGGGGAAGGTATGGAATTTACCGTCACCGAGATCAAAGATGGCAAACTCACCGTAGACGCCAACCACCTGTTTGCCGGCAAAACCATGACCTTTCATGTCAGTATCGTCAATATCAGAGACGCCACCGCGCAAGAACTAAAACAAAAACAACCGACCTCGGCACAATCCGGTTTGCTGCAATAATCTCTATGGTTATTTAAACCTGGGTCAGAGAGCAATTGTTTCTAATATTAGCGAATAATGCTCTCTGACTCGGTTTTTTTTATGTTCTTACCCCTCGTATCTACAGAATTCTAAGATTTAATTATGACTTATTTTTTGAAGGGCAGCTCAAGTTGGGGGCAATCCAGGATTAAAAATTCGGGATCTTTATGAACCAGTACCGCATCCTCCAAAATCGCGTTCGCCGCAATCCAGGCATCGGCTAGTGAAACCGCATGGGTCGCTTTGAGCATGGCTGATTTTTCCAATAGTTGTTGATTTTCATGTATCCAGGTAATAGGCAGAGCTTGCACTTGATCATAGGCTAGGCGGCCGGCTGGTTGATCTTCGTCTTTCCATACTCGATAGAGAATTTCCATTAAAGTCATGAAACAAGCGAAGCAGTTGATTTTTTTATTTTCTGCCTGAGAAAGTAAATCAGCGACTAAATCCGCTCCTGGCTCATTATCTCTAAGAGTGAGCAGAGCCGACGTATCGAGTAAATATCGCTTCATTCTGCTTTTTTGTCATCTTGACGTTCGGCGAGTAAACGTCTAACCGCGCCACCTTTGCCTTGCCCGCGAAAAGCCTCTATTGCATTGGCCCTAACCGGGATTACGGTCAAGCGGTCATCCACCACAATCCATTCGAGTCGATCAGAGGTGGTCAAGCGGAAGCGACGCCGGATTTCGGCAGGAATAACGGTCTGACCCCTGGATGTAATCGTACTTCTCATCATGTTCACCTGGTTGAATTACCTATATCATTAAAATGTAATTCAATCCGTGTCGCTTGTCAATATATGTAAATCTGTGTAAATCCGGGTCAGAGAGCAATTGTTTCTAATATTAGCAAATAATGCTTGCTGCCCCGGTTTTTTCGTTAACATTACTATTTGGCTGGGTTTTGCTTCAGTAACGTCTCAGCAGTAAATCGCGCCAGGTCGTGGAACAAGCTTTCCGCTTTTGCCTCTTGTGCCTCTTGCGCTAAGCCTAAATGCCGTTCGATACGGGCCTCTTGCTCGGCCAGTGCTTGTGGTTCAGCGTCGGCACGCAACATCTCGAACAAGTCTTGGTGGGCCGTCTTGCGCTGCATGACTTCCAGGCCATCCAGGATTTGTCGATGAGCAGTGCCTTCCCAGATAGAAAGGATCATGGCCTCGCGAAACCGGCGTTCCACTGCGTACTCGGCCAGCACCCCCAGACCACCATGGACCTCCATAGACCATTTGCAGGTCTGCGCGGCGAACTCGGCGGTCCAGTATTTGGCCAGATGGGCCAGCAGGCGGAACAGGTGATACTGTTGGTCGTAGGGCGGTGTCTGTCGCCACACCTGATCCAGCATGTGCGCCGCCTTGCAAGCCAGCGCCATCGCGGCCTGCAAGCCATGGCGACGTTCACGAAACTGCTGTTGCAATAACGGATGTTCAATAATCGCCTTGCCAAAGGCCTGGCGCTGCTTAGCGAATTCGCTCGCCTCGGCGATCGCGCGCTGTGCCAGTGCGACACTGGCAATACTATTGGCTATGCGAGAGATATTCAGGACTTCAAGGATCAGATAGACACCCTGTTCTCGGCTACCCAATAACCACGCCTCACTGTCGCGCAACTCGACCTCTCCGGTGGGCACAGAACGTGTCGCAATCTTGTCCTTGATACGACGAATCGTATAATTGAGTTCACCATTCTCTCTCAACCTCGGCAATAGAAACAGCGCGATTCCGCGTACGCCCTGCGGGGCACCTTCGGGCCGTGCCGCCACCACCGCCAGATCGGCACCGAGGTTACTGGCAAAGTATTTGTCGCCGCTGAGTGACCAGCGGTCATCTTTTTCTAGCGCGATGGTCTCGACATTGCTGCCCAAGTCGGAGCCACCTTTGATCTCGGTCATCCAGGTGGCGCCCTGCCAGACCTCGTCATCAGTGCGTTGCAGTTGCGATAGATAACGCGCCTTGAGTGCCGCATCGCCGTATTTTTCTAGCGGCACGGCCGTGGCCAGCGATACGGTATAAGGACAATAGAGCCCGGAATCATGGAAGGCGGTTATGTATCCGAGGCGGTAAAAGGGTAATAATGAACCCTGTTCAAATACGCGCGCGATTATACCCTCGCGATAACCCTTGCGCAGCATGCGCCAGTAGTCGGGTGTATAACAAACCTCATCGATGCGTTTGCCGCTTAAATCGAACATGCGTAACCAGGGTGTTCCGGCTCGGTCCACCGACTCTGAAATGGCCTGCCCCTGTGTTAACCACCAGTTGTCATAGGCGGCTAACTCTGCGGCGTTGGGATTGTCACCTAAGCGGTTGGCAAGAAAAGCCGGTGCTGTGGTGATTGTTTCAGAATCTTGCACGGTAAACCTCCTAGTCTTGCATCACCCATACACTTAAGTCTAGCTAATGCAACTTCTTCGTGGACACCATTCTCTCTATTGCGATCACGCTGCGACAAGTTTTTTCTGTCGGCAGGTGACACAGTCACATTGCTTGTCTTTGTCCATAAACATCAATAAAGAAGGCAACAGCAAAAAATCCATTATCAGGGCCACAGCAACGACGGTGGCGGTGAGTATGCCCATGTCACCATTAAGTTTGTAGCTGGAAAAGGCCAATACAATAAAACCGGCGACCATGATCACGGTCGTAACCCATAAAGCCCTGCCGACGTGAGAAAAACTGTAGCGTATGGCGTCGTGGGTGCCTAGATTTTGTTCTTTTTTGGCGCGGCGGTACTTGCTGAGTATGTGAACCGTGTCATCGACAATGAGCCCCATACTCGTGGCCGTAATCATGGAGGCGATGATGCCGATCTCACCCACGAAAATCGCCCACAATCCAAAGGTGATCAGTATGGGTAGAAAGTTCGGAATCAGACTAATTAAACCCAGGCGTACGCTGCGCAGGGCGAGCATCAACGTCAAGGATATCAAGACAAAGGCCAGCCCGGTGCCAGCCAGCATGCCGATAATATTGCGCATGGCAAGATTCACAAACAAGACAATCGTGCCGGTTGCCTGGGCCTGCATGGCGGGCGGCATGTTATTTGCCAACCATGCCTCACTACGTTCGATCACCTCGATAATCTTTTTTTGTGGCAGGGTATCCAGGGTGACGGTCAGTCGTGTGGCAGATTTATTCAGGTCGATTTGGCTATTCAGATCCAGACCGTAGGGCAAAGACATTTCGTATAACAATAAAAATTGTGCCGCCAGTTCACGTTTGTCAGGTAATCTATACCATTGCGGGTCATCCCCGTGCATCGATTTATTTAGACGTTTCATGACATCCGTGAAGCTGTTGACATGGCTGACCTCCGACTGGGAACGCAACCAGGTCGTAAAATTCTGCAGCCGCTGCAGATATGCCGGCTCAGAAATACCGCCGGCCTCACCCGACTCGACGGAATATTCCAGCACATAAGGACCCGTAAGATTGGCAGTGGCGAAATCCGTATCGACCCGAAAAGGGATACTTTGATCAAACCACTCGACGAAACGGTCGTCCAGTTCGAGCCTAGGGATGAAGAATATAATGAGCACACTCACCACCATCATTGACCAGAACAACGGCACACGCCGATGAACCACAAAATCGCCAAAGCGCTCCATGGCCAGACGCCTACCTTTGGGCTGCGCTCGAATATGCATGGGCAGGATGGACATCATGGCCGGCAGGAAGCTCATGGAGAAGAGCCAAGCCGCAACCACACCGATGGCGGTTATATTGCCGAGATCGTTAAAGGGCGGCGAATCAGAAAAATTGAGGCTCAAAAACCCAATCGTGGTCGTCAACATAGTCAGGAACACCGGCTCGGCATTGATTTTCAGGCTTTCTACCAGGGCATCGTTTTTTACACGACCGGCACGCACTTCTTGAAAGCTGGTCAGCAGGATGTGTACGCTGTCCGCAATAGCAAGCGTCAGAATAATGATCGGTGCCAATGCCGTCGATGCGTTCATCTTAATACCGAACCAGGACATGAGCCCCACTGCGGTGACCACGGACAGACTGACCACCAGTAGCGTCACTATAGTGCCAGAAACCGAGCGCAAGAATATCAGCATCAATGTAATCATCAGGGCATACATGATCGGGACCAAGATGTAACTGTCCGCTTCACTGACCTGGATTTCCGCCGCGCTAAAAATGGCGATGCCGGTCAGCGCCACGGTCAGATCGGGATAGTCGCTACGTAACTCGGCGACCAATTTTTCGGCATAGTCCACCGATTCAGGTAGGTGCGCGGTGTGATCTGTACCGGGAAATTGCAAATTCACCGATATACCCGTGGTGCCACCATCGTTAGCGATAAGACGCCCAAGCAATGCAGGTTCTTGCAACGCGATGTCTCTTATCTTAACTAGGCCAGCGGCGTTCAATGTTTGCGGTTTTTCCACCAGGTCGGCCACGGTCAAGTTGTCACCATCGGCCTCGGTGTTTTGGTAATTAGTGAGCGAATCCACCCGAATGGCGTAGGGTATTTGCCAAGCCTTTTGAGTCAATTCTTTAACGATTTGCAGGGTCTCACGGGTAAAGACGTTTTTGTCCTGCGGTTGCAGGACAAACAGGATATTTTCGGGATTGGTATAGGTCTTCTCGAATTTATTAAAGGCGATGAGTTCGGCATTATCTTCGCCAAAATAGACTTTGTAGTCGGCCGTGAATGCAAAGTTACGTAATCCATAACCCGCTGCAACGACAATCAGCAGACTGGTAACGACGACCCACCAGCGCCAACGTATAACCCAGCTCGCATAGGCCGGAATAAATTTTGTAGTCAGTTTTTGCATGTCGATTATTCGTATATACAAATCCTGCTAGGCCATAAAAACTGCTCGCCGTGCTCCTGGCGCACGGCAGGACCATGAGACGAACATGTCTGGACACGTTAAATGCTAGTTGTCATACCCCTATTTTAAGACCTATGTGTTGGTCACAGGTCAAGCGACTTAGGGCTGTGGAAGAAATATCTACCCGCTGGTTTAACCCTGCTCCTGAATTGGAGAAAACCACCCCTATTGTCAATAATTATGTGGTTAACTTCATAATCGAGATTTTCACTAAAATATTAAGGAATGGATTTCAGTCGGTTTTGTGTAAAGGCCTTAATGGAAGGTATGCCGTATCAAACACTTGTTTCCAGTATTTTGCATAAATTTATAGATGGCCAGCTTGTAGATATATCAACTAACAAGGTATCCCAACGGACGCAAAAAACTCGCCGCTGAATGACAGCGATCGTGTGCCAAGCGAAATGAAAGTGAGCTGGCGAGATTAACTAAACAAATAGCAGTCAATACAAAACTCGACCCATTTCCTTTTAATGGAGCTGTAATTTTTATTCCACATGCCAGTTCGCAGTGTATTTACCAATGATGGTTCCCGTGGTTGCGATCACTAGTTGCGATGTGACAAAGTCATTTGACATCCCGTTTGCATGTAATCTCTAAATTGCTATGATAGTTTAAACACTACGTATGTGGCGTCGCGCATTTTTGAGCAATAATCAATCAATAAGTAGAATCGAACTGCACAGTGGGCACGCTTTTTAACGCCTCCCTATAAAATTACGTCTCCTTATAGAAAAGGTCATATTATATGCGAAAAGTCTTCATCAGTTACCGTAGAGAAGACAGTGCTGGTGCTTATGTCGCACAATCGATTCAGGGTGAGCTCGATGCTCATTTCGGAAAAGGGTCTGCCGTTTTCGATGTAGACTCTATTCCCTTAGGTAAGGATTATCGACTTCATTTGGATGAAGAAGTGCAGCAGTGTGATGTGTTGTTAGCGGTCATCGGCGACCATTGGCTGCGTTTGCTGCATGAGCGCCGCGATGATCCCCGCGACTTTGTGCAGATAGAAATAACTGCTGCACTAAAGAGGGATATTCCCGTAGTACCCGTATTGGTGGGAAATGCAAGCATGCCTAAAGAAGGGGACTTAGCAGAGGACTTGGCCCCCTTGGCCTTTAGGCAGGCAACTGAAGTGCGTGCCGGAAAAAATTTATCAGACCATTTCGAGCATTTGCTCAGAGGTTTAGATAAACTTTTTGACACTGAAGTGAAGACGCCAATTCCCCCAACGAAGGCCAAGACCCAACGAAAGTCAAAAGTCACAAAACCTAAGCCCCCACTGTATCAGGCCGTTGATATAGTTAAGGATAAACTAAAGGTCGGTGGTAAAGGCCCAGCAATGGTCATCATAGCCAAAGGTACGTTTACCATGGGGTCACCGCTATCAGAGCAAGGACGGTATGATGATGAAGGTCCACAACACAGGGTGAGCATTGCCAAGGCATTTGCCCTGGGGCAATGCCCCGTGATCTTTGCCGACTATGATCGCTTTGCCCGAACTACGGCGAGGGACTTACCCGACGATGAAGGCTGGGGTCGTGATCAGCGACCGGTCATCAACGTATCATGGCACGATGCGCAGGCATATTCAGACTGGATGTCGGCGCAAACCGGTTTTAATTACCGCTTGCCCAGCGAGGCCGAGTGGGAATATGCGGCGCGGGCCAGCACCACCGCACCGTTTTATTGTGGTGAGACCATTCATACGGACCAAGCCAACTACAATGGGGAAACCATCTACAGCTCGGGACAGAAAGGCAAGTATCTGAAAAAAACAGTCTCAGTTGGCAGTTATCCCGCCAATCCATTCCAGTTATACGATATGCACGGCAATGTTTGGGAATGGTTGCAGGATGGTTATCAGGATAATTATGATGGCGCACCGGCAGAGGGATCGGCTTGGCAGGCTGGCGTTTGCGCCTCCCGTGTATTGCGGGGTGGCTCGTGGCTCGATGTCCCACTGTGTGTGCGTTCTGCGAATCGCGGCAGGATCAGGCCGGATGACCGCTATGACTTTGTCGGTTTTCGGCTCGCCAGGATGCTTTAGCTTTTATCTTTATTCTTTTTCACTTTTCGGGGTATGGGGGCGTAGCCTCCATCGAATTTTTTTCATACACGTCATTCGTTACCCAGGGCGGTTCAGGATTGTCACCAACTTTTACTTTGGTTAATTCCCCATCTCGATAAGTTTCCCCGCAATCGACGTTTTACGCTCAGCGAACGCCTGGAGTCAGGCTTAATTGAAATACTGGAATTATTGGTAGAGGCGGCCTATGCCCGAAACAAAAGTGATATATTAAAATGCGGAACACCTAACGGGGTCAGGTCTTGTTATTTGCGTCATGTAGCTATACCTTTTTACAAAGATCGTGATGCAAATCGAGACGAGGTGATTTACCTAGCGTTCAAAAGTGGATGTTATACAATGGAACAGATAGGCGACTATTTTGGATTACAATTACTCGTGGATTAGTAGAATCGTTCTACAAGAGGAAAACAAGAGAGCAAAAAACAAGACCTGATTCTGAAACCGCTGAAACCCATGCTCTTTGTTACAGGCCCACTCCCAGATGCTGGATGACATACTCATTCTGGTGCGGAATACCCAAAATTTCGATACCTTCTTTTGTTTGGCGATAAAATATTGTGTGACTTCCTTGAAAATAGCTTAGATACCCTCCTTTTACTTAATCCCTTTTTTTACCCAGATGTGGGTTTTTAGTTAGCCATTCAAATCGACTTTCCAACTCGGTTATGTACTTATCCGCTTGTAATCCGCCCCAGTTGTCGTATGTATAATCCCATATATCATCAATATCTTTTTTAGCTTCTTTTGATAATACGAAGGTCATTTATTTTTTCCTGCCCTCCACACGCTCCTTACCCCGTTTCTTAATATCTTCGAAAAATTCGTGCCGTTCTTCTTTTGTATTAAGGGTTATGCTCTCACCATTTTCCAATTGTGTTTGCCCTACTACCAGCTTTGCCCTTAACCGTTCGAGTTTAATTTTGTCATATTCGTTAGCGGACATTACTACCGCAACAGCTCGCCCGTGTCGCTCTATCGTCACAGGTTCGCGTTGTGCGGTGTCCATCAGTTCACCAAAATTATTCTTTGCTTCTTTTGCTGCAATAGATTTCATAATAATACCTCTGAAGCTAATCAATTAACTTGACTATTTTTCTATAGTAGCCATTTTGGCTACTTTGTCAACTGGAGAGTGCCTTGAAAGGTCTCACAATAGATAAAAAGAAAAAAGAAGAAAAGGGGTCAAGCATATTGTATAACAGTTATGGCCTAACTCAACTCAATGCATACTCTGTTCGACTCAAATAGAAAATACAATACAAAAAGTAAAACTAGTTGCCTAAAAATAGGGGGAGACCTTACAAGTGAAGTCTTGGGGTGAATCCCTTACCCGCTATTGTTGCTGTAATAATGCGGATAAAACGCTGCAACTAACGGAGAATTAGAAAAAGGGTGGTTTTTGGTCGGACTAAAAAAATAGCAAAACGGTAACGCTATAGAATGGCACAGCCTAAATGATGTCGAAGTTCAATTGTCTCTAATACTTTCTAAAATTTACTTCGACACCGTTTTGGGTATACAACAGAGAGCAACCTAAAAACTCTCAAATGCAATAAGTGCAATAATGGCGAAGATAACGAAGCCTAGAATAATTTGCACGATTTCAAATTTATTGCGACTCGGGGTGAAGTTATTGTCACCGGTGATAATTTGTTTTAATAAAGTTCTATCACCCACAGCTGGCAGACTGCTGTTATCAGACGCATCGTGCCTTTTTTGGTATTGATGTACCCGATCGATTTCGTTTATACCCATCGGGGTTGAGTGCTGTATGGGTTCGCCGAATGAAACATTCGGATCTTCCAGAACCTTGCGTGGCGGTCTTTCTTTCACAGGAGCAGGTTGCTGCTGTCGAGTCTGTTTTTGTACGGGTGGTGTAAGTGGTGCAGCCGCAGGTTTTTTCGGTACAACGGGTCGTTCTCTAACGATTTGTTCGTTTGCTACACGCTCAGTTGCGAATTGTTCATTAATTTTTTCGTTAAGCTTAATATTGGGAATGGCCGCCTTATTGGGCATTTCAGCGACAGGTGCACGACCGCTATTATTAGTTCTTATCGACGGTGGTGCAGTGGGTGGCGCTTTTGTGCCTGCTGGTGCTGGTGCATGGGTACGTGGTGCTGCTGGCGGTAGTCCGATAGCGGGTATATTAACGGACGTTTTTTCTGCTTTTATGAAGGCAGGTATGAGCATTGACTCGTCTTTGTCAAAGGCTGTGGAGATTTTGGCATCGTTGCTTATGCTATTTGCATTGTGTTCGTCGCCATCTGGCTCATTCAGTAGGCTGAAGGCTTCGTTGTGTTTTTGTAAACTATCAAAGGAACCACTAACGGCGGTTTCTTTTTCTTCAATTATAGGGGCGCTTTCATTCTGCTTTTTATCGACTTGTAGCTCGGGTGACTTTTGTCGGCTTACCGGCGGCGGACTCGTAATTTCTGGAATATAGGCGGGAACAGGCTTTGGTGCGGGCGGTGGGCTATTGTCCAGTATAGTACTGCGTTCTTGCCGTGAAGGG
>JBGMRO010000077.1:0-11062 GCA_048061555.1 Thiohalomonadales bacterium
AGCCTTATTGCGGGTCCTAGGCCAGGTGGGGGTTTTCAGGTCATTGCCCATTTACCCTTTAAAGAGGAGCCGATATGAGCATACGTATCGCGGTCGTCGATGATCAAACTTTAGTGCGTGCTGGCTTTGCGATGGTTCTCGGGCACCAGGATGACATAGAGGTCGTGGCAGAGGCTTGCAATGGACTCGAGGCAATTGAGGTAGCCCGTACCCATCGCCCAGACGTGATGCTCATGGATATACGCATGCCACAAATGGATGGCTTGGAGGCGACCTCCAAGATTATCGTGGAGGCCAACTGGCCAGTACGGATATTGATCTTAACCACATTCGACCCAGACGAGTATGTGTATAAGGCATTGCGCGCTGGAGCCAGCGGTTTTGTCCTTAAGGACATCCCGCCCGAGGAACTCATCACCGCTGTGCACACTGTTGCTGATGGAGGGGCCCTGCTCGCACCATCCATCACGCGGCGTCTCATCGCCCAGTTCGCCGAGCAGCTAGCTATCGATACAAAGCTTGCCACGCGTCTCGAACGGCTTACCAGCCGCGAAACTGAAGTACTACGCACGATTGCCCGTGGCCTCAACAATACCGAGATTTCCGCAGAGCTCATGATTGGCGAAGCTACCGTGAAGACGCATGTATCCAGCATCCTCAGCAAGCTCGGTCTACGCGACCGTGCCCAGGCGGTTGTTTTCGCATACGAAAGTGGCATCACCAAAACCGGTGCGCACGATATCGGTTATTGATAGAGTGTCAATTCAAAAAACAGCTTAAGTGTCACGACCCTTACTTTAACCTAAATTAATCACTGCGATGTTGCTTGCTAAATTTTGAGTAAAAAAAAGGAGCACGCGATGGTGCTCCTTGAAAGATTACTACAATAACTGTGAACTACATATTTGTCTTAACTAAAAAACTTCGGTTGTACAAGTTCCTGTGTCTTGTGCTCCTGTATAGATACACAATCTAAACGTCGTACAATCATTGTCGTTATCACTGAAATTTGCGGTCGCCCTGGTTTCGTTACTACCTTTGATTTCGACCAGTCCCGCTGAGGGTTCGTACGCAGGACAAATTGCGGTGTCGAAAAACAAGCGCGTCGCTGTCGGTGTTGATACAGAGACATACTCACCGTTTCCATCATATAAAGTGCCTTCAATTATGTAACCCGTAGTATCATCGCCAGTAACGCTTAGCTTAGAGGATGCAGGTGTTGTACTTGTTCCCGAACCTGTATTTAGCATCCCGCAGGTATCACTTTGTATCGTGCCATTTTTTATGGTTAGAGAGCAGTTTAGTGTTTCGTTCATGCCCGCACCGCTGATAGATAGGTTATTAAAGCTAATTGTCATGTCAGCGGCCATATTGCCACTGATGCCCATTCCACCGTTTAAGGTAGTCTGTGTACCACCATCGTCAATACAGAAATCACTAAACTGGATGTTGAAATCGAAGGAATTCGGCTGACTAGTGTTATCAGAGAAAACATAATCACCGCCGCAGGATATTTTATCCAAAGCGCCAGTAAGTGCGTTAGTGCCAAAGTCCGCAGCAAGAGAAATAGCTTGCGAATTAGACGCACCGCCGCCTGTAAATAATCCACCCAATAGAGAGTTTATAGAATCTTGGGCTTGTCCCTGTTGCCGGGCTTGCATGCTGCCTATGGTAAATGTGCGTGCATTTTCTTGAGTAACAAGGGCTTGCTTAGCCGCAGGGGTGGATGAATTATCGTCATTACTGCAGGCCACTACGCTAAGAATTAACAGCATAAGACCGAATCTACTGAATTTGTGTACTAATGTCATATCTTTACTCCATGAAAAAATTACAGAAAAGCGTGTCTATCACGTATTATCGCGAAAATACCTAAAATGCGTATAAGCTATTATTTGATCAATGCAAGAACTGCTCAGAACGCGGTGACAGGTAATAATGAGACACATTATATCGGAAACAACAGCAAAAAATTATAGTAATTTGGCGCTATTTTGGGTAAATATGGCGGATTCCGGCAGGGAAACACCTCCGCATTGGTTGAAATACGATCAAATAATAGATGCTACCGAAATTCCGCCAACCATAAAAAAGCCTAATATCTAAAGGAACGTTACGCCTCACCCCAAACCCCTTTCTAGAGAAATGACAACATTGCCCTTCTTGCCCCCCTCAACAGAAACTTTGCCGGTGTTTCTGCCGTGGCGATGAACGCAGGTCGCGAGCCAAAGGACGTTAAGGAGACAGTTTTTTAATTTAGGGGGGCGCTTTTTCATCGCGCAGGACTTATGGGGAGACCCGATTCAGACGATGCTTCTCGTCTGGTTTGATAGAACCTGAATACTCGATACCCAAGGGTATTGGGGGCGCATCGGCGGGTATCAAACCTTACGTTAGGTTGCGGTGATATGGGATGCAAGATCATGGGGTCAACATGCTTGGTCATGTTAAACACTGCTAGCCAATAAGCCTATTGTAAGGCCTATGTGTCAGTCACAGGTCAAGCCGCTATTGCTCAAAAATAATTAATGACTGAAAAAAATGTGCAACGTTGTCCCTCGTTTTTGTCGTTCGTTACCTTACTCCTTAATTTATGTTTTCATACCATTGTTGTATCGCATCACCAAGTTCTTCGGGGATATCTTCTTGCAAAAAGTGTTTCCCCCCTGATAATTTAGTGATAGTGAGCGAGTTTTCGGGATTAAAGGATTCTTCGATCACTCCTACACTATTTTCTTGAATCAATACACCGGGTAACGCGTATATGAATAAGCGGGGAAGCGGATTTTGCATTAAGAATTTTGCGTTACGACCCAGTAGCTCTATATTGGTATCTCCAAATCCATCTGGTGCACCACCAAGAATAGGTACTTCTCGAGGTACCACCGCCAAAGCATTTCTTGAGTCCTGCTTTATAAAAGGTAACCGATAGATTGCTTTTTCTTGCTGAGTAAATTCATGACTACTCATTGCGTCGCTAAACATCATGCCGTCCATAAACAAGTTATCCTCCATGATGGCAATTTGACCGGTATTACTTCTAAAAAATTGCGCGGCTTCAGGCATGACATCAAATGAGGGTACGGGTCCCAACATGGCCTCAAAAAATACCAAGCCTCGGATATTGCCTGGAAATCGAGAGGCATATGCCAACATGGCAATGGAACCAATATCATGCGCAACAAATGTTAAGCTTTTTTCAGCCTCTCCTTGATCGTCAACTAGCTCAAGAGCCGCGATAAATGCCTGTAGATAGGCAGCATGCTGCTTAAAACTGTAATCGATGTCATGCTTTGACGACCAGCCGTAACCGATTAAGTCTGGTGCGATAATACGAGCGTCCTGCGGTAAGTGTGGAATCACTTTTCGCCAAAGAAATGCCTGAGACGGTGTACCATGCAGTAATATGATCGGATTTCCTTCTGGATTTCCCGCTTCAAGATAACTGACAAAAGAGCTTTCTCCACTTTCCCTTATTGTAATTAGTTGCCGCCTGGCCAAGGCATCAGAGTAGCTACTGACATCACTATCATCAGATGTGAAAATTCCTTGAGGATTGCTGAATTTATCAAACTTTAAGTTTTCTTCAACAAGGTAGTCACTGACTTCGATGGATCGGCGTGTTATTTCATCCTCCAGATAGCAGGCGGTTAATATCATGGCAACGATGATTAAAACTATCCATCGAGTTTTTACAAACGGTTTATTCATCGTCATTTTCTTAGATCTCCTGGAATAGTCCGGGTCAACTGCCACCACTGGATAGGCATCGTGGTTCACAACTGATACTATACTTGGGCTATTATAAAGACGAATACACTTTATTTGAGACCAGTCGTCTCAAAAATGAGACATATTATGCAATGGGATGATGTTCGAATATTTCTGGCTCTGATACGGGCAGGTTCAGTTCGCGCAGCTGCCAAGAATATTGGCGTGAGCCACTCAACTGTGGCACGGCGCATTGAAGGGTTTGAAAAACGCATGGGGGTAAAGCTTTTTGATCGTGTCACGACAGGATATACATTAACTGAAGCTGGCGAAGATCTAATAACTGCAGCGGAGACCGTAGAAGCTGAGTTACATGCCGTACATCGGCGATTAGTTGGACAAGATCGGCGTCTTGCTGGAAATATAAGATTCACCCTGACCGATGTTGTTGCCATGCACTTGCTAATGCCTGATTTAGCTAAATTTAGTAAACTATATCCAGACATTCACATTGAAATAATTACTACCTACGAAGCACTCGATTTAACCCGTCATGAAGCGGATATTGCCTTGCGCTTTGTGAAAAACCCTCCTGATCACCTGATCGGACATCGAATCGCGAAGGTATATGATGCAGCTTATGCAACCCAAGAATATGCAAAAACACATGATCTCTCCGACCCTGAATCTGCATCGTGGATTGGATACGGCGGACATAACCCCTACCCAGAGTGGGTGAGACGTAGCGATTACCCACACTTACCGACAAAAGGAGTTTTTGACAGCATGTTACTGCAACTACAGGCTGCACTCTGTGGCGTGGGTATTGCGAACCTGCATTGTTTTATGGGCGACCCAAACCCAAATTTGATTCGCCTACCGCCAGGAAAGCCTCGGCCGAGTTATGATCTATGGCTGCTCAGGCATCGTGATACACTATCAACGGCCAGATTACGCGTATTTTCGGAATATATTACCGAAGCGATTGCTAATTATCGCCCATTACTAGAAGGAACGGGTTAAACAATATAGAGTTATTTCGAATTTGTCCCGGTAGGTTATGAGTCTATTTTGAGTCGTGCAGGCATACGTCCCAATACGGAGTCCCCTCAAATCGTTTCACCAAAAAGTCGACAACCGCTCGCACCCGTTGAGAAAGGTGGCGTGTTTGCGGGTAGATCACATAAGCATTTTTCTGCGTAGGCTTGTAATTTTTGAGTATGGGAACCAACGTGCCGCGTTCAATTTCTTTATATACGATAAATAATGGTACAAAAATAATGCCTAAACCTTCTACCGCAGCGTCCCTTAGAAATTCCCCGGTACTGGCTTTTAGGTAAGGCTTTATCTTTGTCTTGAGGGTCTCACCTTCACTGTCAGTTAAATGCCAATAGTCGAAGTCATTTGACAGGCTGTAAACTAGACATTGGTGCTCGATCAATTGCCCAGGTGTTTGTGGTGTACCCATGTGTTCGAGATATGCCGGACTTGCACACAACACGGTTTGTATGGGTGCAATTCGGCGCGCAATTAAACTCGAATCTTGGAGATCCGCAATGCGTATGGCAAGATCAAAACCTTCTTGCATTAAATCCACTACGCGTTCGTTAAAATCCAACTCAAACTCTATTTTCGGATGTGCCTGCACAAATTCATTAATGGCAGGCCCTACATGCATGAGTCCAAAACTCGAAGGTAAGGCGACTTTCAAACTACCCTTTAACGTCCCATGAGCCTGCGACGTGGCAAGTTCAGCTTCGAGGACATCGTCGAGTATACGTACCGACTGGTGATAAAAAGCGCGACCGGTATCGGTCAGGTTCATACGACGGGTCGTTCGATGGAAAAGTTCTACGCCCAGGTGTTCCTCAAGATCTTTAAGTCGTCGACTCACAGCGGATTTCGCCACGCCCAATCGGTCCGCTGCGGCGCTAATCGTGCCCGCCTCCACCAACCGAATAAAGGTGTCCATGTTCTCGAAACGATCCATATCGACCTCTATTGTTGCGAATAATAGAACAATAAGTTCACAATATAACTGTTTATTCTTTTATTCGCAAACCTCATACTGCGCTCAACCGAAAAACGTCATAGTGTTGAGAGTAAATTAAGAAACATTTTTTAAGTAATCCCCTAAATTTTGGTCCGCAGGCCACGCGTGTTTTGACTAGGGCTATTCGATTAGCGGCAACTGTTCACTACCCAGGAGAGAATCATGAGTGCGAAATTAAAGACCATCAAGGGCGATTTTATACGTTCAGAATCGACTTTTCGACACTGGGTCACCCAGGACGGTCGCCCTGGTCCAACCGGAGATGGTGGTTTTGCCGCCGAGCCTGACCGCTACCATCTGTATGTGTCCTACGCCTGCCCCTGGGCACATCGCACGCTTATTTTTCGCACCTTGAAAGGCTTGGAAAATATTATTTCAGTATCGGTGGTGCACCCATTGATGCCACCTGAAAGCTGGGTATTTGGTGATTATCCGGGGTCTACTGTAGATCATATCAATCAGGCCCACTATCTATATGAAAACTACGTAAAGGCCGATGCCAATTTCAACGGCCTAGTGACGGTACCCGTATTGTGGGACAAAAAACGTCAGACCATCGTGAATAACGAATCTTCAGAGATAATTCGTATGCTGAATTCCGCTTTTGACGCCTATGGAAAGACTGACGTTGACTTTTATCCAATGTCCTTGCGTGAAGAGATTGACTCAATAAATGACGTTGTTTACAACGAAGTGAACAATGGTGTGTACCGTAGCGGTTTTGCTACAACACAACAAGCTTATGAGCAAGCCTATAATCGTTTATTTAAAACATTGGATGAGCTTGAACAAAGATTGACTAAGCAGCGTTATCTGGTGGGTAATCAAATTACCGAGGCAGACTGGCGTCTGTTTGTTACGCTGGTGCGTTTTGATGCGGTGTATTACAACCATTTTAAGACGAACAAAAAGCGTTTGATGGATTATACAAATCTATGGGCCTACACGCGTGAGCTTTATCAAATCTCTGGCGTAGCTGAGACGGTCAATATGGATCATATCAAGTTGCACTACTTCGGCAGTCATCAATCCATCAACCCAAGTAGCATTGTACCGCTGGGGCCGGAAATTGATTTTGATGAGCCGCACGCTAGGAACTAAATGTAGCCAAATTTTTATGAGCGACGCACAAAGCTAAAAATGTGCAGAAATTTTGTTTATCAATCTAAGAGGAGTATGTGATGTCTGAACCTGTTAATCCACAAAATGAACCCTATCCCGTCGAGGTTACCGCGGGTACTACGTATTACTGGTGCTCTTGTGGGCAAAGTAAAACACAACCGTTCTGTGATGGCTCACATGAGGGAACGGATTTCCAGCCCGTCGAGTTTACCGCTGATAAAAGCGAATCGGTTTACTTGTGTGGTTGCAAGAAAACTGGCACTAAACCGTTTTGTGATGGAACCCATTCAAAATAGAGCCCATCCACAAACTAGTCTCAAAAGGATAAATAAGGAGATCGACCCATGAGAACAATTTATAGTTGCCCGCGATATTTTTTATCTATTGTCGCAATACTATTTTTATATGCCTTGAGTTCTAATGCGTTCGCTTATCGAACGGACCATGGATTCTTGCCACCGGGAGCAAACGTATGCGCAGCACATGTACCGGTAACGCTCGCGATACCCCCAAACGCCCTACCTGTGCCCGATCCATCGCAAGGTGAATTCAGTCATGGTTTTTATCATGTAGAAGAAATCGACGACGGTCTTTATTATATAGCCGATGGGGTTTATTTCTCCATGTTTCTAGTATCACACGACGGTATTATTGTCGTTGATGCACCGCCTAGTATAGGCGTAAATCAATTGGACCCCAGCAAATCTATTAATATTGTAGACGTAATCTACAGTATCCCTGCAACACAGGGAAAACCCATTAAAAAACTGATTTATAGCCACACGCATATGGATCACATCGGCGCAGCCAGCATCATACAAGATGCCTTTCCAAATGTGGAAATCATTGCACACCAACTAACGAAGGCGCAACTCATACAGGGCGACAATGACTTAGAAGGTTTATTACCCGGTGCCGGCAGTAATCCACCACCCATTCCGACTAAGGTATTTAAGAAAAAAATGAAAGTTGAACTGGGTAAACAGGTACTTCGTTTATCTTACAAAGGTCCCGCGCATGAACCGGGTAATATCTATATTTATGCCCCGAAACAATCCGTATTGATGCTAATTGATGTCATTTTTCCCGGCTGGTCCCCGTTCAATAATCTAGCCTTAGCTGAGGAAGTACCGGCATACCTAGACGCCTATGACGAAGTGTTAGCTTATGATTTTGATATATTCATTGCTGGTCACATTAACAGACTTGGCACCCGTGCAGATGTAGAGGAAGCACAACAGTATATGATGGATATTAAAGCCAACGCCTTAAGCGCTTTACAAAATCCGGCGTTGTTCCAAATATTCAGTATCTTGCCACATAACGCTCTAGGTGCATTTAGCATCTATCTTGATCAAATGGCTTGCGATTGTGCCAACCGTACACTTGACCCGGCTATAACGCCTTCGGGAAAAGATTGGCGCAGTCGCATGGGTAATGCAGATAATGGCACCCTGACCCATTGCTGGGCCATGGGTGAGGCTATGCGCATAGATCCATCGTTTTAATATAGGAATGAACTCGGGGGTTCTTTAACCATAACTACTCAGGCAGTCCCGGTAAAGCTTCATCTCAGTGTTCCTTCCCGTTATATAAGAGAAGAGTCATTTACGCGTGTAAACTCACATTTTTTGCCTTGATATGAAGCTTTACCGGGACTGCCTGAGCAGCTACCAATGTCGCTTATAAACTACTTTGTTATTAACTTTTCGCTGAATGGGGTGAGCAGTTACCAATAAACGAACCATTTAAGAATTAGACATTTTCCCAGTCTTCCAGTCGCAAACCCGTAATCCGCGAAAACTCACCTATATTGTGTGTTACCAATACTGTATCGTGTGCCCGGGCCGTTGCCGCTATTAATAAATCATTTGGCCCGATAGGTTTACCTTGAGTGGCCAGGTCCGCCCGTATTTGTCCTGCTTCTTCGGCGCAACGATCGTCAAACGGTAGGCTGACAAGTGGATCAAAAAATCGCTGAAGCAATTGCAGATTCGCTTCAACACGTTGACTGTGACGAGCGCCGTAGAGTAATTCTGCCTTAACAATACTCGATAATGCAATTTCGCTCGGTAAATGTTGCTGAAATTCTTGGATAATAGCACTATGACTTTGATTTAAAAGACGTATACAAACATTGGTGTCGAGCAGTAACAACACTAATTAAAACCCTCTCGTTTTTCATAACCGAGTTCAGAAGGACGTTCCAGTGGCGCGCCTTGCCAAGTGCCAAACAACTCAAAATAGCCTTCCGGCCATTGATTTTCTACCTCACGCTGAACCAGCAACGCAAGGTATTTAGATACGGACAAATTTGCCTGCTCTGCCTTTTTTTGAAATTTTTTCGCGAGTTCATCTTGTACATAACAATGAAGTTGGGACATCACACACTCCTAGAATATATTTGTACTATTTGCATAGTAGCATAAAAAAACCCCTTTAATGCGCTACACAATAAAGAGGTTTAAGTTGTCTATACTACTGATAAGTATCAGTAGGTTAACGGGTACATCTACATTCCATATAGCCATACCAAAAATATATATTGTGACTATTATTCAATGAGTTATCTTTAAAGCTGTGTCAATTCTGATGAATCGGCAGGTGCTTCATGCTCAAACACCCTCCCATGATATACCCATCAGCCTTGATATAAGTATGGTTACAGGAAAAATCGCTATATCGTATTTCTTCTCGATCCAGACGAATGTAAATTTGGTAGCTTATAATAGAGGTACTCTTATCCTATCTAGGTATACCCATTCTCTCTGCTGTTAATTGAGCAAACTCTCTCCAGTAAGGCAACAATGGAAAACGTTTCAGCGTATGAGGATTGAAGAACCTCAAAATTATCGAGTCAGTTTCCACCACCGGGGGTTTCGGCCCTTTTTCTTACTGGCTGGCGTGATCGCAGTTGTTGCAGTCGCGACCTGGTTATGGATATTGAGCTATCTGGGTCGATTGCCAAATACCGACTTGCTCGGATTGCAGAATTGGCATGCCCATGAGATGTTGTTTGCTTATAGCATGGCCGCAATCTCTGGATTTCTTCTCACCGCTGAGGCTAACTGGACCGGCGTGCAAACCCTGCACGGTACGCCACTCATGATTCTTGCCTTACTTTGGCTGTTTGCTCGCATTGCGCCGTTTGTACCACACTCACAGGCCATAGTCGTCATGGCGGGAATGGATCTGCTGTTCAATCTTGGACTATGTCTAGCATTACTCCATCCCATTATAAAGGCCAAACAGTGGAAGCAACTCGTTGTTTGGTTACACGTCTTACTGCTGTTTGTCGCTAACGCAGTATTTTACCTTGGTATCTTTGCTGTGATGGAAAACGGCATTCGGCTGGGGCTTTATTCTGCCTTGTATATTGTTATTTCATTGATTACGTTAATGGGCAGGCGGGTAATTCCATTTTTTATAGAACGGGGTGTCGGATATCCGGTGACGTTGATTAATCGGCCATGGTTAGATAACTCGAGTGTAGGATTGTTGCCCTTGTTACTCATTTTCGATGTCTTGTTCGATATGCCATTGTATGCCGCAATAACCGCCGCGGCACTAGCGGTGTTGCATTCGTGGCGGTTACTAGGTTGGTACACAAAAGGTATCTGGGCAAAGCCATTGTTGTGGATACTCTATGTCGGTTACGCTTGGCTGGCGTCAGGGTTTTTGCTAAAGGCCCTGGCCTACTGGAGCACAATCAATTCAATGTTAGCCGTCCACGCCTTCGCCTACGGAGGGATTGGTATGATTACGTTGGGCATGATGACCCGTATATCACTGGGACATACCGGGCGTAACGTATTTTCTCCGCCACCATTTTTATGGTTATTTTTTCTGCTGCTGTTTGTTGGAAGTCTCATTCGCGTCGTATTTCCGTTATTGCTAGCAGATAGTTATTCGACCTGGATCATGCTTTCACAATGGTTGTGGATAGTCGCTTTTCTGGGGTTTTTAGTGCTTTTTTCGCCAATGTTGATCAAAGCGCGAGTAGATGGGAAATACGGGTAAAGTAATATCAAGCGGGAGATCAAACTGCTACTAACAGAAACCCTTGTCAGCTATTGATCTTACCTAAAAATAAAGTGTTTCCCGCAAGGGAGATTCGGCCCCTATCCCCTGTCCCCCCTTTCATTTTTTTGTTTTTTTAAAAAAGCGATAACTTCA
>JBGMRO010000078.1:0-7798 GCA_048061555.1 Thiohalomonadales bacterium
AATGCTCACATAGTAGTCTATGCTGCGCTTTAAAAAATTCGTGCGCCTTGATCTTAGGAAAATATCCTCGTTTATGGACGGACACTAGCCAATCGCTATTATACCTGTCCTTGCTTATTATATGCCAGCGGGGTTTGCAGTTAGCTCAATCGATGGGTGTTTTTGTTGAATTATCACGGAAACTTGTAAATAATAGAGGGGCTCTGCAAATATTTTTTAGAAAGTACGCGACTTAGGTGATGCGCATTGTGTGATTTCTTCCCGACCGTTGCAGCGTCTGCCGGAACAATTACCATACACATATACCCATAAATATAATAATAGGGGCCTAGAAATAGTGGTGCCAACTCGTAAACCAGGAAGATTCTCGCCAGAGCGACTGGCGAAAATATTGTTGCGCGATCATGCGTCTTTACAGGCCTTATTTACATGGCGCAATGAATTATCGCAGCAAAATGTGTATTGTGGCTCATGATTTTAACAGCGAATAATCGCGGCGGTGCGGTTTACCGGTCAAGCTGCTTAACGCTACGACTCGCAGTCGTTACGATGCTGAGCAGTAGTCCAGGCACATCTTTATTAGCGGCAACGAATACCATCAATAACGAAGAGGGTCAAACCACAAGTCAAATAGAGGACGCAACGGTTAATCCTATACCTGGGCGCGATTCACTGGGTATCGCACCGACCTCCAGCAACGATTTGCAAAATCGAGAAGAAAGTCTCGATCCATTGGTTGGACCACGCGTAAATCATCAGGCGGCACCAGACTTTACCGCACCAATCGATGTGATACCCAGTTCGACGAGATCGTCCAAGAATCTGCGACCACGTCTACCCAGCGTAGACTTCGATTCGCTGGACAGACCCGTACCCGTTCCGTCTCGATGGGACAGTGCCGAAGTATTACTTTATCCAAGCAAGCTTTGGGACCCTTATCACGGCAACAATCCGCTAAAAGCGGACGTACCTATAGACGGTAAAAATTGGTTTTTTAATCTGGGTTTGTCTTCGATTACGCGACTCGAGTCTCGTTATTTACCTGCACCCGTTGCTATAGCCACGAGTTCTCAACCGAACAGCTTGGACGTATTGGGTAATGGCAAACAGCAATTCTACAGTCAGGACTTGATCATCGATACGCTGTTATACAAAGGTGATACGGTCTTTCGCCCGCCTGAGCTTGCCTTTCGTTTTACCCCGGTAATTAATTTTAACAAAGTCACGGGTGAAGAGGTCGGTGTCTTGAATGTCGATCCCCGGGCAGGCAATGCCAACGGCACGGGTCGATCTGATAGTTTTGTCGGTATACAGGCCCTATACGCCGATGTGCATTTGCGCGACGTTTCAGCTCGATATGACTTCGATAGTATTCGTATCGGTATTCAACCGTTTAGCGCAGATTTTCGGGGCTTTTTATTTCTGGATCAGCCCTTCGGTATCCGACTCTTTGGTACGCGCAAAAACAACGTCTATCAATATAATCTCGCCTGGTTTCGACGGTTGGAGAAGGATACTAATAGTGGTTTGAACGATATTAGTGAAGGCCTTCGAGACGACGACGTATTGGTCGCCAATGTATATTGGCAAGACATGATGGTATCCGGTCTTCGTTCGCAGTTTAGTTTTATCTATAATCGAAATACGGAAGGCGGAGCGGTCAAATACGATACGAATGGTTTTGTCGTGAGACCTGCATCCCTGTTCGAGGCGCGCGGCGCGCGTGATTATGAGGTGAGTTATTTAGGCTGGAGCAACGAGGGGCATATCGGCAGAATCAATCTCAGTTCTTCATTTTATTATGCGACAGGTAGCGGAACGAGTGAAGTACTGCAAAATGAAGAAAACGACATCTCTGCATTTTTTCTCGCACTCGAGACCTCCTACGATATAAACTGGATGCGATTTCGCGTATCCTATCTTTACGCCTCAGGGGATAAAGACCCCTATGACGATGTCTCACAGGGTTTTGATTCGATAGTCGAGAATCCCTTATTCGCGGGTGCCGATTCGAGCTATTACATTCATCAATCGATCTCGTTCATTGGTGGCGGTGGGGTAGCGTTATCATCGCGTAATAGCCTATTAAATTCACTGCGTTCTTCGAAGGAACAAGGTCAATCGAATTTTACCAATCCGGGGTTGGTCTTATTTGGGCTGGGCGCTGATTTTAATATCCTGACACAGCTACGTGGCACGGTAAATCTCAACAAGTTGGCCTTTGAAGATACCACCACGCTCGAAGCACTGAGACAACAAGCGGGCATCGATAACAATATCGGTCTGGATTTTTCCATGTCTCTAGAATATCGACCTTGGTTGACGCAGAATTTTATTACCAGCATAGTTTATAGTCAACTGTTACCCGGCAAAGGTTACAAAAGTTTATATGGTGACAGCGACACACCGTTTGCGTTTAGCGTAAATTTAATTCTTAGTTATTAAAGATACATGATGTAGCATTAGGCACAGAGAAAGAGGTGGTATAGATATCCCTCGTTCCCACGCTCCTGCGTGGTAATGCATACTGGGTACAGAGTTACAAACAGAGGTACGGATTCCCACGGGGGACCGTGGGAACCAGAAAAAAAGAACAAAGCGTGCAACTATTAATACAAAATTTAATCATAACTAATCACTATAAGCGAGCCTTGTGCCTATTTATAGCGGTGCTATCTTTCACATCTGGCCACGCCCGCGCTATGGCGCCGGCCGCACCGAGTTCACAAACACCGCAAGCGGCAGAGCAAAAGAACCGCGGTTGTGTGAGTTGTCACACGACATCGGATAATAAAACCATGCACGTGGACCCGGCAGTAGTATTAGCCTGCGTGGATTGTCATGGTGGCGATTCGAGTATCTCTAGGTGGGCCGAATTACCGCCGCCGCCACCACAATATCGTGCGATGATTCGGCAGGCCCATGTATTGCCGGCCCTGCCGACAGAATGGGGTTATCCCAGCAGTGCCAATCCACTTGGCAGTGATACCTTATTGAACAGGGAACGGCCAGAATATATTCGTTTTGTTAATCCCTCTGATTATCGGGTGGCGCGAGCGGCCTGCGGAGCCTGCCATCTGGATACGATCAAGGCGGCAGAACGCAGTTTAATGAGCACGGGTGCGATGTTGTGGGGCGGGGCGATGTACAATAATGGTATTTTACCGTTTAAAAACTACCGCTTGGGCGAGGCCTATAGTGAGCACGGGCAGCCTGCCACAATAACAGGGCCGCCTTTAGAAAACCCCGACTTGATGGCCAAACAGCATGGCATATTACCGATTTTTTATCCCTTACCACCCTGGGAAAAAACCCAGGCCGCAGATGCCTTGCGTGTCTATGAACGTGGTGGGCGTAACAATACCAACCTATTTCCGGAGATAGGCCTGCCAAATTTAGCGGGTGTATTACCTCGGATCGAACAACCTGGCAAACCCGATATCCGTCTATCGAATCGCGGTTTAGGTACCGGCGCTAGCATCGCGGCGCCGTTGCTGGACATCAGCAAGACTCGTTTTGGTGGCCCATTCATGAATTTTTTGGGTGGTAACGAGCATCCCGGTGACTATCGCTCTTCGGGCTGTGCGGCTTGTCATGTAATCTACGCGAACGACCGAGATAAAAAGCATTCAGGTTCGTATGCAGACGTTGGGCATCAGGGGCGAAGCCGTACTGCGGACCCCACCATAAGCAAGCAGGAATCCGGGCATCCTATCCAGCACCGCTTTAGTCGTGCGATCCCGACGAGCCAATGCATGGTTTGTCACAACCGACCCGCCAATGGTGCCCTGAATTCCTTTTTGGGTTATACCCTGTGGGACTACGAATCTGACGCACCTGCGATGTGGCCGGCGCGGCAGGTCTATGCCACGGATAAAAAAATCAGGCAGATAAACGCATCCAATCCTGCCGGGGCCGCCGTGCGAGGTCGCTGGTCGGATCGTGATTTTCTCGCCAATGTCACGCAGCTAAATCCACAGTTGAAGGATACACAATTTGCGGATTACCACGGCCAGGGTGGAAATTTTCGCGCCGTCTATAAACGCGATCGCGACGGTAATTTGTTAGATAAAGATAACAATATTGTCGCGCATGATGACAAAGACAAGTTTAGTAAGGCCGTGCATATGACATCGATCCATATGGAGGTGGGAATGCACTGTGTCGATTGTCACTTTGCCCAGGACAATCACGGCACCGGGCATTTGTTTGCAGAAGTCGCTAATGCGATCGAAATCGATTGCATTGATTGTCATGGTACTGCAGATCGATACCCCAATCTAAAGACCAGCGGCCCCGCGGCAATGGTGGCGGGTACCGATTTGTCCTTGTTACGCAATTCGGACGGCCGAAGACGTTTCGAGTGGGTGGATGACAAGCTTATACAGCGCTCTGTCTTGGACCCTACTCTGGAATGGCAGCTCAGCCTGGTGAAAAATTCCGTCAACGCCGGACACCCCGATTATAATGAAAAGGCGGCGCGAGCGAAATTGATGAGTACGAATAAAAATTTATTCTGGGGGGGCGATGTGCCCCAGGATCAGCGCGCTCATCGTAACGAAGACATGGAGTGTTATACCTGCCATACCGCCTGGACCACCAGTTGCGGCGGTTGCCATTTGTCCATGCAGGCCAATTGGAAAACCGCTAGACGGCATTTTGAGGGTGGTGAAACACGCAACTATGCCACTTATAATACACAAGTCGTGCGTCAGGACGTATTCATGTTGGGTCGACGTGGAGAGATTAATGGCGGACGCATTGCGCCGGTAAGGTCGTCCTCGGCGCTATCGTTGTCTGCGGTAAATTCAAACCAGGAAAAAATCTATATCCAACAAGCGCCGATCGCCGCGAGTGGATTTAGTTCACAGGCCTTTAATCCGCACTTTGCCCATACGGTACGCAAGACCGAGACCAAGACCTGCAGCGACTGTCACTTGTCAAAGACAGGAGACAACAACGCCATCATGGCGCAGCTATTATCATACGGCACAAATTTTACCAATTTTGTCGGCTACTTTGCCTGGGTTGGCGGTGAATCGAGTGTAGAAGGTGTGCAGGTTACCGAATGGGAAGAACCGCAGGCGGTCATCGGCAGCTATTTACATCGATATGCCTATCCGGATGGGTATCAGCGACACCAAACAAGGGATAAAGAACTGCAAACTGGGTTTAGCCATCGTGCCGGTAGAACCCACTGTATACAGATGCGTGGTGAGTATCTGTATAGCGCCAATGGTCCTGCGGGGGCGCAGGTTTATGATATCGCCAATATTGCCAACAAGGCCTTTAGCGAACGCATTACGACGTCTCCCGTTGGCCCTTGGGGACAAAATACCCTGATCAAGAGTCAGGACGCCACCTGTATCGCCTTACCGACGAATCAAGCGATTCATCCGGACCGTAATCGGGGCGAGTTGATGCGCAAGACGAATCAGGAACAGGCCTTTGCACCTATCTATAATTACGCACTCATTACCGATGCGGTAGAAGGTTTAATCTTAGTCGATGTCAATACCTTGGCGGATTCAGAACCGCGCAATAATTTTCTGAAACGCGCCCTGACTTGGAATGTGGATGGCATACTCGATGGCGCACGACATATCACGCTAGGCGGTAATACCGCCTATATTATCGCCAGGGTGGGTTTGGTTATATTAGATCTAAGTCGGCCCTTGTCGCCCATCGTAGCCTCCGTATTACCGCTTAAGGATGGCCGCGCCAGTGCATTACAATTTCGATATCTGTGGGTTACTGATCGCGAAGGCTTAAAGGTCGTGGATGTCACCCGTATCGACAAACCGAATTTGCTGCAGGATAATACCATTCGATTTGCGAATGCGAATAAGGTCTATCTAGCCAGGACTTATGCCTATGTTGCCGCAGGGCAACAGGGTATCGGTATCGTGGACATCAAGCGTCCCGAGGCGATGAAACTGCTCGAGTCCTATACTGCACAGGGTAGAATCATCGATGCGCAGGACATTGTCGTGGCGACGACAAATGCGTCGTTGATCGCTTATGTTGCTGATGGTGCGGGTGGCCTAAAGGTCTTGCAATTGACTTCTCCGTCATCACAGGTCAATTTTTACGGCTTCAGTCCCGCACCCAAACCTGAATTTATCGCCTGGTACCCGACCGCCAGTGCGGCACTGTCTCTTTCGAAGGGTCTAGAACGTGATCGAGCCGTAGACGAAACCGGTGGGCAAATCGCGGTATTTGGACGATTGGGCGCTAGACCCTTGTCAAAAGCAGATATGCAAAAAATGTTTTTGGATGGGCGTGGCCAAGCTTGGTTTGTGGAAGACGAATAAATGTGCTCTGGCATTGGGTCGAAGAATAATAAACCATATAAATCAAACGGATACTATCCAGATTCGCTAAAAAACAACCGCTAGCCTGGGTTGCACTAGGTTGCAGGTTGTAATTGACGTAATATTGTATAAATATGGAGTCGTTCTGGTGTCTGGAAGTGGTCAGAAAGGAATAGCGCGGAGTTACCTATTGCGGTGGCATTTCTGTGCATACACGACGCATCCGCCATGTTAGCCCTGTTCTGTAATTAATGGCGATAGCGTAATTGATCGAGACGCAGATTACCTGAGTAGCCTACAAACCAGAACAAACTATAAAAAACAAAAAAACTGTGTTACCTGTTCAAATTTACTCTATAAGTTAACGCGGTAACAATCTGCAACTATAAAAATTTCTTCGGGGAATTGACATGAGATCTTGGTTGACTACCGCAATACTTACCGTTTTTTTATCGGCTTTTTCGCCCTGGGTCCTGGCCGAGGATTGTGAGCAAAGCCAATATTATTTTTTACATGGCGTTACCAAGGGCAAGTTTCAGAAATGGACTGAGGCCAAAGAACTATTAATTAAATCAGTCTCCATGTGTAACCGGTTTAACAATTGGTACCTATTGGGTAAGGTGTATTTCGAATTAGGTCAATTTGAGGATGCGACCTCCGCATTCGAAGACGCGAGGTATAACGCCACGGATGATGATGAACGGGCACTAGCGATTGCGCGCTATGCAGAGGTGCAGGCGAGTCAAGGAATGATCAATCTGCCCCTGGGTCTATTACGCGAAGCAAATAAGATGCACTCTAGTGCCCCGCAGTGGATTCCTGATCTCATCCGTAAACTAGACAATAAACGGGTCTCTGAACCCTTATCGATCGCACAAGTCACTAATGCTTTATCGAATAAATCTATAAAACTCTTACATTTACAGTCGAAACCCTCGCTCAATGTCAGTATCAAATTTCAATTTGATAGCACCAAGGTGATTAAATCATCTAAGCCTAATATCGATGTGCTCGCGAAGGCATTGATGGCTGATCCCTTACGAAAGAAATCGGTGACCATCATAGGACATACCGACGCGAGAGGTTCCGGTTCGTATAATCAGGAATTATCAAAACAACGGGCAGAAACGATTGCAAGCATGTTGTATAAACGATATCCCGGACTCAAAGGGCGTATAAAAATCGAAGGCAAGGGCGAAGTGCAACCGCTTTATCAGGGAAATACCGACTGGGAGTATCAAATGAATCGGCGTATTGAAATACAGTTGGCTGAATAACTGAGGTAAGCGTTTTTTCACAAGTTAATCAGCTTTCTAGAAATACTTTCCCAATGACATCAACAGATCCACAGACGATCAATATTCCTGGATACACTATCTTAGAAACATTAGGCAGTGGCGCGATGGCCCAGGTGTATCTGTCTATACAAAAAACCTTGGATCGTAAGGTCGCATTAAAGGTCATGGCTCACAATCTATTGGTCG
>JBGMRO010000078.1:7898-11024 GCA_048061555.1 Thiohalomonadales bacterium
AAAACCTTGGATCGTAAGGTCGCATTAAAGGTCATGGCTCACAATCTATTGGTCGAGCCGGAATATAGCGAACGTTTTTTACGCGAAGCAAAAATTGTTGCGCAATTGTCTCACCCTAATATCGTTGCAGTATACGACGTGGGTGTGCATGAAGATCGACATTATTTGTCTATGGAATATCATAGTCGAGGGGACCTTAGGAAAAAAATTTACTCGGGTATCAGCTTTCAGGAAACAATGCGAATTACTCGCCAAATGGCCGAGGCGCTAAATTTTGCCCACAGTGAAGGTTACATACACCGAGATGTGAAACCGGGAAACATTCTTTTTGACAGAAATGATAACGCCATATTGACCGACTTCGGCATCGCTCGTTCCGGTGATGCTGCATCTAATATGACTGCCGTGGGTACCATTATGGGTACACCCAGTTATATGAGTCCAGAGCAGGCGCAGGGTCTAGGTGTCGATGGTCGAGCAGATATATATAGCCTGGCTGCTATGCTTTTTGAAATGTTAACCGGCCGCGCCCCTTACACAGCCGACAATGCCTTGGCAATTTGCCAAATGCACATAAACAGCCCTATCCCCGAGCTACCCACAGAATTATCGTATTTTCAACCGCTCATCAATAAGGCAATGGCAAAACAAGCGGTGCTTAGGTTTTCAAGCGGTGCCGAGTTTATAAAGGAACTGGATACTCTCTCCCGGTTAGAACGACGGCGACCGGAAAAAAATGAAGTCGGCGATGAGCTCGTTGCGCAACAAATAAGAACGCCTGGCAAGGCCCAACCTAGCCAGCTTGAGCAAGTGCCCACCGAACGTCTACACTCACAGGCAAGTTACCGCATTGTCTCTGGTACGAGGCAAGGGTTAGACGGATCTGCCCCTGCTCCCGCTCCCGCGAAAAAGAAAACACATTATATTTTGATGCTTGTTTTATTGATCTCAGTATCGATAGGGCTCTATGTCATAATACGAGCGCCGATAAATGAGACTGACGAGCAGTTACGATTACCTGGAAACAGCGAAATTAATACGACTGTAGTTGATGAATTGCCCGGAATCGTTATCGCAGAAGCTGATATCGACTCCACGATGGTTGCACCAGATGCAATTAAGACAACCATAGTTGATAAACAGAATAATGCCGAAAAAAACGGGGTCTCGACTACGAGTAACAAGACTAGGACAAAAAATAGTACAGTGGCAGTATTGTTAACCTCCTTACAAATAGTCGCACCAAAAAATTTGAGTCTGTGTACTTCTGCAGCACCCTATCGAGATGGTTATGTAGTGATTGGCGCTCAGAGTACCTTGCGAATGGGCGATTGCTTTTCTATACAGGTACAACGTCATAAAACGGTAGATGTTATCGTGTATAGTCAATCGGAAGACGGGACGATTTATCGTTTGTTACCCAATACCTGCAATGCAATGGGATTGAAAGACCAGCGCTACAAAGAGGGTGATACCCTTCGTTTGCCCTTAGATGCAAAAAAGGAATTAACCGTCATCGGTTTGGATGATAATGCGGGCACAGAATGGATATATGCCGTTGCGGTGCAGGACGTGCCAGCGCGTCAGGCAGTATTTAATGTGTTCTCCAGCGTCAGTGATATATGCGAACAAAAAAATGCAACTATCTCGGTTAGTGAATTTCAGGGCCAACTGAGAAAATTGAATGACGAATACAAAGGCAGTATTCAGTGGTTGTCACAACGATTCTTGCACACGGCGCGATAGACTAAATAGTACTAGCGCAGGATAAGATAGTTTTGAATATGACTTTACTAGACAATAGCTTTTAAGAAAATTTCACTCTATGAATAATTTTAATAGATTCAATTTTATTATCACGTGGGCAATAGTCCTATTTGCTGCGATCTTTATATCTTCCCAAGCCTATGCCGCACGATACGCGCTGTTGGTAGGGGTTGGAGACTATCCGATGGCGGAATTGGAAGGGCCTGTTAATGACGTCAATGCGATTCAAGAGGTATTAATTAGTACGTGGGGTTTCAAGAAAGCGAATATTCGGACCCTAATCAATAAAAAAGGGACTAAGAAAAATATCCTGGCAGAAATGGAAGAATTGTTGAGATACAGTAAAAAAGGCGATGAGATTTTCATCTATTTTAGTGGCCATGGTACGAGTGCTAAAGATAAGGCCTTACACTTTCCCCTGCCTACAACGTCAGGCGCGTTCATTCCCTATGATGTACGTGATGCACGAAGCGTCACCGAAATCCTTAATGTATTGGTTGTTGGGAAAACCGATTTACGACCACTATTAACCCGCCTGGACCAGGGTGGCCGCCACGTTTTTGTGGTTGTTGATTCCTGTTATTCTGGTAACGCGGTGCGTGGCGCCATGATTGAGAAGAACTTAGTGCTACCGTCGCGATATTTGGATTTGCAATCCTTGTTACCGGGCCGAGCCTTTGGGGATGATCTTATCAATACCGGTGATGAGGTTTGGCAGAAGAAGCCGGAAAATCCTAACGAGGTCTATCCGTATGAAAATATCTATTTTTTGTCTGCGAGTGGAGAGCATGAGCAAGCAAAAGATATTCCTTCCCGTTTGCTCAATAAAATTCCAACGATAGACGGTAAGGCACATGGAGCCTTCACCGACACATTATTACGCATATTGAATAAACCGGCTAGTGCGGATCTCAATAGTAACGGTGAATTGAGTTATGCTGAAATCACCAAGACCGTTCGGAAACTTATGCGTCGACGCGGTTTTGATCATACGCCGAATGGATTACCATCCATCGCGCAGGATCGTATCGGCTTGGCTACTCGTGGGTTGTTTCGCAATAAATTGCCTACACAAAAAGTAGATACGTTTTCTAAAAAGATCTTGCCGCTGAAAGTCAATCTTGCTGACGGGTTTGATAAACTAGAATCTGCGCTACGTCAGCAGGCGAATATAATAGTCGTCAAGTCGCAAGCAGATATTAGTGTGAAATGGCTTGGTACCGAAATAGTACTGAGCAGTGCTGCTGGGGATATTATTACGCGAACCAAGAAATCGGACGTTAACAGCCTTGTTAAACTCATAGCTTACCAGGCGTCTATACATAACATGGTCAATGGACCCTTGAGCCAGAATTTTAA
>JBGMRO010000079.1:0-2403 GCA_048061555.1 Thiohalomonadales bacterium
AGGCGAAATGACGCGTAATAGTCGGCCTATTGCAAGGAGTTTCAACGAAGCTATGGTTAAAATAGGACGGCAATAAAGCCTAAATCTTAGACGCTTTGGGTATATATCACCGTGAGTGAACGTTATGTACTGGGCACGCAAACGAATGCCTTTCATCAAGCATAACTGCGAACAATAAAGCAAGCTGCACAATGACATTTGAACCAACACCATCACTGTTAGAAAATTTATATTGGATAACCTTACTAGCGGTTATTGTTTCGTCAGCTTCAGGGGTTCTCAAGGCTGGTTTTAAAAAATTTGATTTATTTGGTGTAATTATTATTGCTATTGCCACAGGATTGGGAGGTGGCTCATTACGTGACATGCTTCTTGGTCGAGATGTATTCTGGATCGATAATCAAATGTTCTTTATTGCATCACTGGCTAGTGCGATCACTGTTTTTATTGTGGCTAGATTAATAGTCGTTTCACCAAAATATTTCTTGGTCGCTGATGCTGCGGGCTTAGCGACTTTTGGTATTGCCGGGACATTGGTTTCACTTTTGGTCGGAGCGCCCCCTCTTATTGCCAGTTTTATGGGAGTAATGACAGGAACGATGGGAGGTATATTACGTGATGTATTATGTAACGAAACACCTGTCGTGTTTCTAAGTCCGCTTTATGCGACAGTATCTTGGGTTGGCTCGTTGCTCTTCATCGGGCTCTTACATTTTGAGCAAGAGATAACAGTAGCAGCAGTTATTTCGGGACTCAGTATATTTATAGCACGGTTGTTGGCTATGTATTATAATGTCAGCCTACCTAGATTTCGATTCAAGTCCTGAAGCTACTAAACAAAAGAATAAATGCTTATAAGAAATGTACCTAACAAAATCTTCCTGTGTACATTCTCATGCGCAAACCTGCAGTGGCCGAACTATCACAAGTATCTATGGAATGCTATGTCAATCAAGAGATTAATCGTTAAATGGAAATAGAATGGGTTTCCATAGCTTTAGGTGATGTCGTATGGATATCCGCGGCCTTTGTGATGGGTTTTTTGGTCAAGCTGATTGGGCTGCCGCCATTGGTCGGATTCCTGGTCACGGGTTTCATACTTAATTATTTCAATATCACTAGTGGTGAAGTGTTAGAAAAATTGGCCGATCTTGGTATTACGCTATTGTTATTTACCGTCGGGTTAAAACTTAAGCTTAACGTGCTCATTAAACCGCAGGTCTGGGCCGTAACGATGTTACATACCTCGATAATTATTTCTCTGTTCGGTTCGGTGATATTTGGTTTAGCACTGTTAGAATTTCCACTTTTCGAGGGGCTAGATTACAAGCTATCGTTAATGATCGCCTTTGCATTAAGTTTTTCGAGTACCATTTTTGTCGTCAAGTCTTTAGAAGAGCAGGGCAAAATGAACTCTTTACACGGACGTATTGCTATCGGTGTCCTGGTAATGCAGGATTTGGTCGCGGTTATTTTTTTGGCGGCATCCACAGGAAAGATACCTTCGGTATGGGCGTTTTTATTGTTTCTACTGATACCGTTACGACCTTTTATTCATTACATAATGGCCAGGACCGGCCATGGCGAACTCATGATATTATTTGGTTTAGTACTGGCCCTAGGGGGTGCTCAACTATTTGAGTTAGGTGGCGTAAAAGGAGATCTGGGTGCGCTCATTATGGGCGTACTAGTCTCAACGCATAGCAAAGCCAATGAATTGTCCAAATCGATGCTCGGTTTCAAGGATTTATTTTTGGTGGGGTTTTTTTTGTCGGTGGGCATGACGGGGAAGCTATCGCTAGATGCCTTGGTCGTTGGCATTATACTTGTGCCGTTCATTTTGGTAAAGTCGGCTTTCTTTTTTGCGCTTATGACCCGATTCAAGTTACGGGCGCGCACCTCTCTTCTAGCAACCTTGAGTTTAACTAATTATAGTGAATTTGGGTTGATTATCGCTGCAATTGCCGTTGATAACGCATGGATCGCTTCGCAATGGTTGGTGGTTATGGCGCTGGCACTGTCATTTTCTTTTGTCGTGGCCGTACCCATGAATAGTCGCAATGATAAAATATATAATAAATATAGAAATTTTTGGCAAAAATTACAAAGCAAAGAGAGATTGCCTGACGATAGCTTGCTGGATACCGGTACTGCGACGATTGCCATATTTGGTATGGGTAGAGTGGGCAGCGGGGCCTATGATAGAATGTGCGAATTGTATGGTGAAACAATCGTTGGTGTCGACGTCGATATAGATAGGGTAAAGAAGCACAAAAAAACCGGACGAAATGTATTACACGGCAATCCGAGTGATGCAGATTTTTGGGAAATAATCAATCAAGATCACCATATCGAAATGGTCATGCTGGCCTTACCCAATCTAGAGGCCAATTTACACGCACT
>JBGMRO010000079.1:2503-10970 GCA_048061555.1 Thiohalomonadales bacterium
AGCCTTGGTGTACGCCGGATGCTAGTACATTAGACGAAGTTATTGAGGTCACGGAACGTTGTGCCTCCGGCGCCCTCAATTATACAGTCAAAGACGGTTCAAGAGAGGAAAAACCGCCGCCGCAGAATACGCTGATGGTGACATGCAATGGCCCTTATTACTTACATGGCGACCTCGATATTGATGCGGCCACAGACGATATGCCGGGGGTCAAATTTCGCGCCGCTCTTTGCCGGTGTGGAAAGTCTATGAATAAACCCTTTTGTGACGGTAGCCACGACGACATTCACTTTAAAGATTATGGCGCCGTAGGAAAACGAGGGGCCGGACTATCAACAGAAGGCGGTAAAATCACAGTTAGGCAGTTGAAAGACGGTCCAATAATAGTGGAAGGAAATTTGACCCTGTACGCGGGCAGTGGACGTAAGGCATGGCAAGGAAAAAAAGTGCCGCTCTGTCGTTGTGGTGCCTCAAAAAATAAACCATTTTGTGACGGCAGTCATGTGGAGGCTGGGTTCAAAAGCGAATGATAGTATTTAGGTAGCGCGACTCACCCCCCCCCTACAGTGTTTCATGTGGGCACAAAAAACGTGCCCACCCTACCATTTAATTCATACTTAAGACGATTTTTGTAGCGTGGGCACATTGTTTTACGCCCCACATCTCGACAGCGACGATCCCGTAGGGTGGATAAGCGAAGCGCATCCACCAAATTGCTTAGGAGAACGCTATTAACGAGCCACTGAACTCCGAAGCTTGAGTTAGTATCGTTGTTATCAGGCGCTTACGACAATAACTAAAACGTAACTGCTAGTTTCGCCTGCCAATCATTATTTTCGGTACCGTAATAGGCCGGCTGCCGAGTAATATTAAACGAGCCGACTTCGACGTGTTTTGCGCCGAACCAGCCGCCTATCGTACCCACAGGGTCTATAAATGCACGCGCAATACTACCCCAGATCTTTGAGCCGAAGGCGTATCCATCGTTTGCAATAATGGCTTTTTCCGTATTGTAGGCCCATTCTCCAACCACCCAACCCATTATAGGGGTAACGAACAAGTCTTGTACTGAGGGTGGTTCGGAAATGGCCTCGAGGCCGAATTCCCAAAAAACTGTTGACATCAATGCGCTGTAAACGAAAGAATTCCATTGGTTGTAACCTGATTTTCTAGCGTTTTGATAATAGACGCTTCCAAAATACGGATGACCGATATAATTGATGTACCATTGGTCTTTGTCCCATACGGCGCCTTGCTTAACATTGCCGTACCATTTTTTAAATATATTGGGTGTACTGTAATATGGATTGTTTCGATTAGAATATTCTTCATTGGCCGCGACAACTAATGCAGAACCAAAACTAAAAATAAATATTATCTTAGTTCGCGCCCATAGTTGTTTAGCGTCTTCCGCCCCGCAGGGTGTGAACAATGTCACTTGGTAAGCAATGGCGTTGCAATCGTTGTCAATACCTGTCTCCAGGTTTTCCGTCTTTTGGTTATGTTCAGCACTGCTAGTCGTTGTCTTCTGTGTCAGGGTTAATGTCGAGAAATTTGTTAGCGGGCCAGAAGATTCTTGGCTGAATCGAAACTTGCTCGAGTCATAATTAAAATATTTTATCTGTTCTGTCGCCGCAGAAAGTGGGGATGTCCCCAGCAATAAAAAAAATATAAATATCGATTTCATCTAGTACCGTATCTGTAGAGTCATTAACAAATTGAATAAAATAAACCACTATGTAATTAGATTGGCGAGAACTCAGTAGTTCTAGCGGGAAAACATAAAGAACGTCGTTCTATGTCAGGAACGGGCACTATTCAGTTTTCTATTCGTTCCGTTCTCCATTGCCAAATCTATATCCGAAGGAAATGGCAACAGTATCGTCATAGAGCCTGTTATTAATATAATCGAATATTCTGATATCGCCACGTACAGACCAGTGCGCAGTCATTCGATAAGATAGACCGGTCCCTATATTAATCTGTGTTTCACTTTGTGTCTCGCTGCCAAAATTATCAAAGTCGATTTGGCCAAAACCAAAAACCAAATATGGACGTAGGCGGTGTGAGGGGCGATAAAAATAATAGCCATCAACATGGTATTTCTGCACATTGATCGATTGGTTGATGCTAGAATCTTTAACCTCAGAGAGAAATTTGGAATATTGCAGCAGCATGGCCCATCGCCGGGAAAAGTGCAGGCCTAACCCTATGGTACCAAAACTACCATCCTTAACGGGTGTATCAGAATCAAATTTGTGGAAACCAACGCCGAGGGAAATCTCCACGATATCTTGCGTCACCTCTTTTTTTGTTTCATGGCTCGAGGCCGAAACGGACAGTAACAGCAAGAATATCGCCGCCGATGAGCGTTGAATGTTATACATGTTAATTTGTGGTCCCACTATTTTAAATCGCATACCTGATTACCCTGCTAGAATTTCAACGTACTCTTTGTCGCATGTATGCTCGAGTTATCTATCAGTGGGTTAAGTTTATCGGGTTTTATTTTGCTGACCAATTAAAATCGTCGGTACAGGGGTAGATCAAGCATAAATCGAATTTGTGTTACATCATAATGATGCTTTATTGTTTGTTGTCCTGCTAAAGTGAGTGGTGTTGTCAATATCAAGCAGAAGAATAATATAATGATTTCACTACTATTATTTTATTTAACTTAAATATGGGGGTCGTCAGGCAATCCTTCCATAATCAATTCCTGCATATTAAATAATCCTGTGGTAAAAATAAATCGGAGTCAGATTCTTAGAGTGGCGCTTGGGTCGAGTCAAACAGGAATCGCCAGTCTATAACTAATTGAAAAGCTGGGATTATAACGTGGGCAACCATACCCGATATACCGGCGAAATTCAAGCCATCGCTTTCGATGTTGAGTCATTTGTGTACGTGTTTAGAATCAGATCGAAAAGAATTTTTCCATAGAAAAATAAAAATGGCAGATCGATCTGTGTGTTAGCCATGAATTAGATTGTTTGGTTCTACTAATGCTAATAAGAATACACGCAAAGACGGGTAAATGAATTTTCCTGCGGTTATCGGTAGCGATGTGAGTGCAGTTGTAGCCCTGAACGTAAACGTTAAGTGACTGATAGTAGATTGAATTACGTAAAAATGATGTCGCTACCTACGAATATTTAACATTTTTAAAAATGATAAGGGTATGAACAATATACTTATATAGTTGGTTAAAATCCTTGCATTGAGCAAAATACTTAAGTAGTCTATACGTAATTACTTAGTAGCCTTGCAAGGTGGTTGTTTTACCTCTTCATCGCTTTATAGCCGTCCAGATTCAGTGTGGTGAGTACTCAAATGCGACACAAAAACCCCAAAGATTCTTTTGATAAATCCTCGGTCATGCACGATCTCGATCATACCGGTAACTTGCGCGACGATCATAACGTCTCTCCATCACCATCACCTTCACCATCACCTTCACCTTCACCCAATTTGCAGGATACTGCAGCTAATGATCGATTTATTCCTAACTTTGATTTAGACATAAATTTTGAACCGTCCGACAACGTTGAATCGAGAGCCTCTGCGAACACGATATTTTTTCGACGTGTGGCGGCTGGACTCGGGTTATTGATGGTCATTGCTGTGATTGCTTATTATTATCCAGACAGTCGTCCTGATAGTTTGCCTGATAACATTGCTAATCCGGGCGTACTTAAGACCGGCGAATCAACACCGGCCACTAAGCTTGAAGAAATTGGTAATAACATTATCTTGGCTAATCGTTGGCAATTTACTGACGTCGATAAGTTTGCATTAATTTGGGATAGTCTAGATGTAGAGTCACGTAATCAAATTTCTAAAACGATTTGGTTCGAGCAATTTTCATTTAAGTTAGAACGCCAGGCGGCTGATTTGATAAGGGCGGATATCGTAACCGATCCCAGTATATCGTTGGCACGTAGACTAGGCTTAATAGAATTAACTGCCAATAGAGTGGCACAGCGAAAGGCTAACGTTGGTGTGGCATACCAGGAAAATACCGATGATAGTATTTTTGGCGATACCGTAGAGAGTACTGTCAAGAATGAAATACCCGCTAAAAAGCTTGTTATAACCGACGGGGCTAATGCCGAGCAGTTTGCTGTATCCACTACAGCAAGTCATGCAGATGAGGTAGTAACGATTTCGCCTTCAATAACGGCAGGTCAGATAAAAAAACTCCTGAATCAATTCAGTAAAAGCTTTATTTATGGTGATAGTACGGCGTTACGTGAGCTATTTATAAATTTTAATAATGAGCTACAGGGAGAATCGAACCGTATTTGGATGCAAGACTACAAAGACCTCACCGAAAATAGCAAACAACGCTGGGTAGAATTTCAAGATCTCAATTGGGTGCATAATAAAGATGTTAGCATCGGCACAGGTTATGTCACGATGGAATCAACCCTACATAATCAGGATCGAAAATCGATTAATGCAAATTTGTTAATTAAACTTCGTCGAGACAATGGCCGGGTAAAGATTGCCGGATTCAATTTGTCGAATCAAAGGGTGGGATTAACGAAGTTTAAGCAACCGCTAGAAAGTAAACAGCTTGCCTCTAGTCAACTTAGTCAAAGCGAGGTTCAGGCACTGGTCGCGGATTATGTGGAGGCCTATGAGGGCGCCGATATATCTAGCTTAGATGGCCTTTTTGCCAAAAATATTATTTCCAATAAGGGTACCACCCGGGCTGAATTAAATCAGCAATACGTAGATTTATTCGCTTCAAGTCGTACTCGACAGATGAATATTCAGGATTTACATTGGAAATTTTCCAAAAAACGTGCGAAGGGTGTAGGCACTATGAAAGTCATAGTGGAGAAGGATAGCGAAGTAAGTGTGATTAAGGGAAAGATACAGTTTGTTGTCAAGAAAGAAGACAAAAAACTAGTGATTACTCATCTTTATCAGTTAGAGCACTCGGACTGAAGGCGTAGCTTAGTTAGTCGCGGTGCTGGACTTGCTCCATTTTAGAATCATATAACCCACAATGGCTGACAAGAACGAACCGATAAGTATGGCAAGTTTGTCTGTATATTGAAATAGACTATCATCGGAAAATGCCAATGAGCTGATAAATAGGCTCATGGTAAAACCGATACCGGTTAATACCGATACCCCATAAAGTTGTAACCAGCTACTATCGGTGGGAAGTTCGGCGAGTTTCAGCTTTATCGCGAGCCAACTAAAACCAAAGACCCCTAACTGTTTACCGACAAATAAACCCAGGATGATGCCCGAGGGTACGGCATTAAACATTTGCTGGAGTGAAATCTCGGTGACATTCACGCCTGCATTAACGAACGCGAATAACGGCAGTATAAAAAACGAGACCCAAAAATGTAGGCCGTGTTCCATATCTATTGCCGGTGAAAATGATTTTCCATTCTCATCCTTAGCATTCAGTGGAATGGTAAAGGCCAGAAGCACGCCTGCCAGGGTGGCATGTACGCCAGATTCAAGCACGCTTAGCCATAAAATGGCGCCTACGACGATGTAGGCGGCTTTTTTTGCCACGCCAAAAAAATTTAGAGCGATTAATAGTGCTAAGGCAATAGCGGCAATGGTAATGGACAGGATAGACAGGTTACTCGTATAGAATAATGCGATAATTACAATGGCACCCAAGTCATCTATAATCGCGAGTGCCAGAAGAAATAGCTTTAGGGATACTGGGACTCGTTTACCGAGCAGAGAGAGTATGCCTAATGCAAACGCGATGTCGGTCGCGGTGGGGATTGCCCAGCCGTTCATCGCGATAGGGTTGTTAATGTTAAATATTATGTAGACTGCGGCAGGTACTGCCATACCTCCGACAGCCGCAAAACCGGGCAGGGCAACTTGTCGCATAGTCGATAGGTGTCCTTCAAGTACCTCCCTTTTTACCTCTAGCCCGATATGTAGAAAAAATACCGCCATGAGTCCATCATTGACCCAGTGATAGAGTGATTTCTCTAAGTGATAGCTGCCTATAATGACGCCTACCGGGATGTGTAAAAATGCTTCGTACCAGCCCGAAGCGATTGTGTTGCTAAAGATTAAGGCAAGAAAAGTCGCAAATATGAGTAACATACCACTGGACGATTCATTCTTAATAAAGTCATCAATTATATTCATACTTAGATCCGATAATAAGCGCTATATATAGGGGAGGAGCTGGGCCAAAGTGGCTTGCCTATTCCAAACCGTAAGTTCGGGCGAATAGGCTGATGCGAAGACTACACATTGATTGGCTGCTTATCAATAATTTCAGATATGAAGTGTCTATTCTGCGAGTTCCTTGTTGCATTATTTCGATTATTTGCCGCTCTATACTGACGTATACCGATTCACTTTTCGAGAGCGATCGACTGCCTATATTCACGATTTCACCGTAAGAATTATTCCGTTATCTAGAGCGATTATAAGAGTCCGTATGATTACTTATAGAATATATTGAATAAGATAAATGAGGTTCCTAATTTGTTGATAAAACTACAGAATATATATTACTTGCATTATTTATAACTCTTAAGTAGTGTGTAGATATATACGTAGACATTTCTCGGCTGGGTGTATCCACATCCGCCGAAAAATTTTATTCATCCTGAATAATGAAGTGCAGTAATTATTGGTATGCAGCGCAGGCGGTCACAATCCTCATCACGCAAGACACCCCATATCGGTGGCGAACTTTCGTCGCGCAGTCCTACACGTAATCCTATTCATAATGATCCTTCGAAACGGCCGCAAGCAGTCGCTTTGCAAGATACTGCGGCAAATGACCACTATTTACAAGAGTTTTCCACCGACCTTTTTCAGCCTTCGTCTAGTAGTTTATTACAACGGCTATTTTTGTCATATGGCGCGATAATTAGGCGTCTCATTTTTTTGGGTGTCATGGCCGCAGTGCTTGGCTATTTTTATCCTGATAGTCTCGCGACGCTTATTTCTGGTGTAAAAAAGATATCGGTATTGATTGAAGATGGAGTGAGTGAATCTTTGCGGACCACAAAGGGCGACACTGGAAAGACAGGTTCAACGAATTTGCCTGGATTACCTGAAAGCAACAACAAAAAATCAGATGAAGACCCCCATGATGAAAAATTGAACAGTATTCTCAATCAAATTACCTCAGAAATTAGCGATGCCGACGCCAAACAAAAACGTAAAAATCAACGTCAGGCCAGTTCAAATAACGAGCTGAATAGGGCCATGCGAGAGAAATTTGAACATCGTCCTTTAGGGCGTGTACCGGTGACTATTTCTCCGCATAAAAAAGCGACCTCGCCACCTCGCTCGATGCGACATACGCGGCAAACTAGTTTGCCAAAAACGCGACCAAAAACAGCAACGATTGTGTCGAAAATTCCCGAGCAGGACCTAGATCAAATTATTCGCGCTTACAGTAAAAATTACGTCATGGGTGATAATTCAGCAATAGCCAAATTATTTATGGTCTCGAAAAATGTTCAACAGCAACGAGCTGTAGAGACTTTACTTAAAGGCAATGCCACTTTATTTGATAAAAGTAGCCAGCGTTGGATAGAGTTTCAACAGTTAAGTTGGGTACACGAGGCTAATCGCGCCATGGGAACGGGAATTATCAAATCGGAGTCTATGTTGCAGAAGGGGCGTCGATCCGTTGCGGCGAATGTGTTCATTGAATTACGACGAGTTTCTGGAGTGACCAAAATCGCCCGCTTTGATTTGTCCAATGAAAAGACATCGCTGGCTTTATCAGGGCCCGAACAGATTCTAAGTTCTCGTGCGGCAAGTTTATTACCGAGTAGGCTAGAACTGCAGGCGATGGTCACGCAGTTTGCATCTGCTTATGAGCGAGCCGATATCGCTAGCATGGATTCAATGTTTTCAAGAGATATTATATCTAACAGTAGCAGTGGTAGAGCTGAAGTTCTCAAGGACTACGAAGACTTATTTTCTTCCAGTCGCAGGCGAGAAATAACCATTAGCGATCTGCGTTGGACATTTACCAAAACACGCGCTAAAGGCGTAGGTGAAATGAAGGCTGAGGTTGTATCCAACGATGGAAAAGTCAGGATAGTTAAAGGTAAAATTCAATTTGTGACAAAGAAAATCGCCAATATGATCCTGATTACTCACCTCTACCATATAGAATATTCACGCTAGCCTTCCGAATCCATAAGGTGGGGTGGCCATCACATTTCTTCGCTTCAATCCGTAAAATCTTTCCGTAAGACGCAATTTTCGCGCTTCCACCTGCGGTGCCGACCCATGGCGACTCGAATAGCGAGATATTAGCGGCTATCTTCACACTATCTTACTGCCAAGCTCTGCTACAATAGAGCGAACCTAATGGCTATTATATAGTCACACTTAGGGCACTAAGGCCGTGCGACGTACGCAGGCATAATAAAATATTTAGCGCTGTAATGGATATGGCTATTAAAAATTTAAAAAGGGCCGGGATTCCCGTATT
>JBGMRO010000080.1:0-10967 GCA_048061555.1 Thiohalomonadales bacterium
GCTGTGTGGTTCGAGCGGATAGGTGTCTTTCACTTATCAATACAGCAATTTACATGCCATAGAGGTTGGTTGGATTATTTGAGGGGATGCAGAGAAATGAAAAATATAGAACTCAATAGGATTGCCGAGAGAGGTAGGAGAAATAGATCGTTTATGGACGGATACTACTTAGCTGTTTAATTGTAAAGTACCAATAATATCTGATACCTGGCCGATATTTCGCTTTTGCAGATACTGTAAAATACCGCGATTGATGTCCTTGCATATGAGTGGGTCATAAAATAAGGCTGTACCAATACCCACTGTAGTGGCACCCGCCAAGATAAATTCTATCGCATCCGTTGCATTACATATTCCGCCTTGACCAATAATAGGTATATTGTGTTTTTTTGCCACCTGGTAGACTTGGTGTACTTTCAGCAGCGCGACGGGTTTAATTGCCGGTCCGGACAGGCCACCCTGATTATTTCCTATGATAGTCGTGGCGGACTCGATATCAACAGCCATTCCCATGAGTGTATTGATCACTGCCAAGCCATCGCTACCCGCCTCTATACAACGCCGTGCATTTTCGGCAATATCCGTTTGATTGGGTGATAACTTGGTGATGAGTGGTTTTTTAGTCACAGCACGGCAGACCTCGACGACCTTAGCCGACATATCGGGGTCGTTTCCGAACGCGACACCACCTTCTTTTACGTTTGGACAGGAAATATTAATCTCGATCGCGTCAATCGGCGAGTCATCAAATAATCGCGTCACCTGCTCGTATTCTTCGACCGTGGATCCTGACACATTGGCAATAAATCGAGTTTCGCCAAAATCAAGCGAGGGTAATATGGTGTCTACCACATATCGTGTACCAGGATTTTGAAGCCCTATTGCATTTAACATACCCGCCGGTGTCTCCATAATGCGATGCGGCCTATTTCCGAGGCGCGGCTCTAAAGTCGTGCCCTTTAAACACACCGCACCCGCATCCTGATTAGAGAAACCTTTGACACGGGTATATTCTTCGCCAAATCCAACACAACCAGAGAGTAATACCAACGGTGTATTAAAAGACAACCCGCAAAATTCCAGCGCCAATGGATTCGATTTATCGCCCTGTTTCATTGACCTTGTCCTAGAATATGTCCTAACATGTGCCTTAAGTGCCTTGGGTATCTAAACGTCCAATACGGATCTTCTATTCTACGCGAGTCGCCCAACTACGTCTATTTTCAGCGGCGAGGCATTCGCTCAACTTCTATTCACTGCCCACAAACCCATGCTGACGCCAGGCCTCAGAACTTACAATGGCAACTGCGTTTGACAAATTCAGACTTCGGTTACCAGTACACATCGGGATTCTGAGCCGGTGGCTAGGCTCAATATCGTAGAGCACGTCATCGGGTAATCCTTGTGTCTCAGAACCAAATAATAATACGTCATCTCGCTGGTATGATATTGTGTCGTAACGTTGACTACCTCTGGTACTACAAGCAAGTATTCTACAACCCTCCATTGATCCTATAAAATTTGAATAGTTAGCGTGACGGGTCACCTTCGCCAAATCATGATAATCAAGACCGGCTCGACGGAGTTTTTTTTCTTCCAGATCAAAACCTAGCGGCTCGATTAAGTGAAGCCTGCACCCATTGTTGGCTACGAGCCGAATTATATTTCCCGTATTGGGTGCTATACGGGGTTCATAGAGGGCAATATGGAACATAACTTGTTTATAACTTAGTGTTAAAAAAAAGCAGCTGCTAACTCAATCGATGGAAGAAGCTCGACCATCGTATTTGATGCAAGGCTTAACTCTCGCCTTTGAGGTCTCTCGATAATAACGTCTGAACCGCATCTTTCGGTGTCTTCGACTCATACAATACTTGGTATACCTGATCACAGATTGGCATATCAACGGACATGCGAATCGCCATCGTATTGACCTCATGTGCCGCTTGTACCCCTTCGACCACTTGATCGATCGTGGCCAAGGCTTCTCGCAGTGAATTTCCTCGGCCTAAAGACAAGCCCAGACGGCGATTGCGTGATTGATCATCGGTGCAAGTTAGCACTAAGTCTCCCAAGCCAGAAAGACCCATAAATGTTTCTCTCTGCCCACCTAAGGCGATTCCAAAACGCATGACTTCAGATAGACCGCGCGTAATAATGGCCGCCCGAGTATTGGCACCAAATCCTAATCCATCCGCGATACCGGCGGCGATCGCCAACACATTTTTAATAGCGCCACCTACCTGAACACCGATCACGTCATGGCTGGTATAGGCTCGAAAATTATCGCCGTGCAATCTTTGCGCTAATTGTCTAGCAAATTCGTGATTCACCGATGCGACAGTGACTGTCGTGGGATAGTCTTGAGCGACCTCTTTAGCGAAAGTTGGGCCGGAGACAATAGCCGTCGAAATTTTAGTCCCCATAAGCTCATCAATGACTTGATTCATCAGCTTACCCGAGCCAGGCTCAAAACCTTTACTGGCCCAAATTAGACGTTGCTGCGGTCTTATTAGTGAAACCAATTCTACAATAAGTGCACGAAAGGCGTGACTCGGCACCGCTATCAAAATATCATCTGCGGCAGCAACGATTTTTGCTAAGTCTGAACCTATTTGTAGAGTTTCGGGGAAACGCGTATCAGGTAGATAGCGTGAATTGCGGCGATCAGATTGCATCGTCTCGGTATACGCGGCGTCTCTTGCCCATAAATAGGTCGATTGCCCCTGTCTAGCGAGCAGTATAGCCAATGCTGTACCCCAGGAACCTGCACCTAATACGGCGATGGTACTTTGCTTAAGACTCTCGTTCATAACATAGTTATCGATGATAAAATACTACTCAGCGAGTAACTTCTAATGTATCGCCCCAGAATCTTTCGCTTCCTGCTGCTGACGTTTTAGATGGTCCTGGTATATCGCGTCAAAATTCACCGGTGCTAGAATCATTTGTGGAAAACCACTTTTTAGCACCAAGTCTGATACCACTTCGCGGGCATAGGGGTACAAAAGATTTGGACAATAGCTACCTAGCATCAAACCGATATCTTGCTGAGAAAACCCGTTAAGGGAAAAGATTCCACTCTGCTGCACCTCGACAAGATAGGCCGTCTTATCACCTATTTTTGCAGTTACCGTAACCCCTAAAACGACTTCATGGACACTGTCACCCAAATTTCGTCCGTTACTATTCAGCTCAATATTGACATTAGGCTCCCATTTCTCGGTAAAGATTTCAGGTGCGTTCGGTGATTCAAGCGATGAGTCTTTCAAAAATATTTTTTGGATATTGAATTGCTGACCATTATTTTGAGCGGATTCTTCGGGCCGTTGTGTGGCTACGGCTGTATCTGTGCCCGTGTCTCTGTCTGAGTCAGTATCTTTGTCTGGGTCGGTGTCTTTCTCTTGATCTGCCATATTTATGTATCTGCTATAGTAGTAAATTGAAATTTAAATGTCATTCGAAAAATATAGTGCTAAAAAAACCGGATATATTCATGGCCTTGGATTTGGAAAAATATTCTCGTTTATGGGCGGGCACTAGTTTGCTTTTAGCCCTAACAAAGCATCCAGTTCGTTACCCCTATCTAGCCCTGCCATTTCATCATATCCACCAATATGGATACCTTCAATAAATATTTGCGGTACGCTGGTTCGTTGACTGCGCAATTCCATTTCCTCGCGTAAATGTAATTTTTTATCGACCGGATAAATCACATAGTCAATGCCTTTGCTTTCGAGTAAATTTATAGCACGTAGGCAGTATGGGCAGAGGGCAGTACTATAGACTTCTACTTTTTTATGAGCCTTGTCCATATATCTATTACGTACCTTCGACAATAGCATTTTCACTTTCCACCATCCCTATGTATTCGTGCCATGGACTCAATTCCATTTATCGCATTCCACATTACCGTCTTGATGTATACCGTTAACGTTAAAAATGAAATCCTCAACTTACTGCCTTAGTAGCTTAAGCGTAGCTCAGTACTTTATGCAACGCCGAAAACTGTATTCCATCTACCCTGTGATTCCAACATAGACATGTCGTCAAATCCACCCACATGCTTCTCTCCTACAAATATTTGTGGAACCGTCCTACGCATAGATTTCTTCTCCATCTCTTCCCTTAGCGTGGGTTGATCATCAATGCGAATTTCTGTGTACCCTATCCCTTTTTGAGATAAAAGATTAACCGCTCGATCGCAGAATGGGCACTGTTTTGTCGTATAAACGACGACTTCACCCGCCTGCAAAGACTCAGACTTCTCTATACCTTTCTCGGTATCCAACTTCTCAGAATCTTCTACATTCGTGGAATCTTTAATTTTTGAAGAGCCCTTAGCGGATGCAGAGCCTCTAGCTTGTGAAGAGCCTTCCGCGGGTGAAGAGCCCTCAGCGGATGAAGAGCCTTCCGCGGATGAAGTGCCCTCAGCGGATAAAGAGTCCTCACCTTGTGAAGGAGCCTCGATCTGCAAAGGGACGTCCTCCAACGTAGAATCATCAACCACCTTCGGTTCTGTCTTTGCCGAGGTGGTTTTTTTCGGCTTATGCTTACCCTTCGTATTTTTGGTGGTTAACGGAAGTCCCGCCTGTTGCCACGCGAGTATGCCCCCTTGAAGATTATGTATTTTCTCGAAACCTAACTTTCTTAAGGTCAATCCCGCTTGGTAGGATCGATTCCCGCTTCGACAAACAATAACGATAGATTCATTCTTAAATGCTACGATTTCTGACATTTTTGAATCCAGCAGTGCCAAAGGTATGTGCAGGGAATTTAAAATATGACCTTTTTGATACTCGTCATTGCCACGTACATCTAGAATCAAGGCGTTATCCTGATTTATCATCCGAACAACAACCGTACTCTCTACGGCTTTGACTCGTGCCGGCATAATTAGATTTCTGGCAAGTAGTACCAAAATAACGACAAGTGCCGCCACTAAATACCAATTCGCCACAATAAATTCTGTTATATTGTCCATGCTTACCTCGAAAATGCCGCCCTGTAAAAATTACCTTAAAAACTATTGAATACTGAATTGAAAAAGGAAAACGCGAGAAGAGTAATCCGGTACGTCTTCCCTTTTTTTAGCCATACTACACAATGTTGTTACCGCAACTTGTTTTATTTTTTGTAGCCACTGCGCTAATTTATTGACAAGCAATGATGATTTTTAATTTTCCCGACTTATTCTGGCGCCCATTATATGAGATTTTGTTATAAATATTAATGGGTAGCGCAAAAAACTTCTCGCATCATTCCGATTAATTGCAGTGTTCGGCTATCACTGACTCGATAGTAGACTCGGTTAGCGTCTTTTCTCGATGCTAATATGCCTTTGTCTCGCAAAATTGCTAAATGTTGTGAAATATTACTCTGAGACGTCCCCACCAAGGCAACAATATCCTGCACACTCACCTCCTCTTCACCTAAAGCACATAGTATCTTTAGTCGTAGTGGATGCGACATTGCCTTTATCGAACGTGAAGCACGTTCTATATCTTCATCTCGAGTGATTAAAACTTCAGTACCCTGACTCATACACCACCGCCATCACGTATCGATAAATCAGCCATTGTAAAGTCTTAACAACGGTCTGACATATCATTATTATCCAACCATTACGAAAGAAGCACTTATTCTAGCGACTTCATCTTACCTTTTAACTCTAATTACGTTTTTTCAAAGGCTCTTTAATCCATTAACTGCCAATTGCCCTTAACGATCGCTAGATATAATGAGGTCTGCGTAATGTCCTTGGCGTACGCCTTGTTTACCGTCGCCAGATTTATAGAACTAGCCCCTGATTAAAACTTAATTTTAACTATATCAATAAGTTAACCTGCGCTTATTTAGCATCTAGTGCAGTGTCCTAAAATGCACCATCCTTAACCTTGGCTGTTAAAATATTGTCTATTTCAAACATCCTTAAAACTCGAGCATGCCAACAAGGTCATAAACAGAATATCATACAATGCCTAAATACTAATATTACTAAATAATTTGCACCGCGTCATAGAGAATATGGATTTTAGTCACTAATTAATAGGCTACGGACACGTTGAACAGGTAATACTTTATAAAATTCAGGATGTTGTTGTCGAAACCGATTATCCTGTACGAGAAATTTTTATCAGCACATTAGTCGCCCGTAGTAGATTCAACTGATGTGTTAGGATTATCCTTCGATATTCACACATTCCATTTTATAGCGACTTGCCAGGGTAATGTGTAAAATAATGCTACCCTTATCTTGTTTTATGGTAAATTCGTCCCCATTTTTAGGTCTGATTAGCTTTGTCTCTAGCCATGAGATGTTTTAAAATATATGCCTAAATTCATCAGTTGAATCTAGGTTAAGGCAATTCTGGCCCGTCTTTTCTATAAGACAGAGTATTCTAGGATTATTTTCACCGACAAATAAAATAGAGATTTCATCGCTAAATATGCCCAACACTATTAAACCCATCGTCCTGATCATCCTTGATGGTTGGGGTCACAGTGAAAATACTGATTTTAACGCCATCTATCATGCCCAAAAACCACATTGGGATCAGTTAAACGAGCAATACCCTAGTACGCTGATAAAAGGTTCCGGCGCCGAAGTTGGCCTGCCTAGCGGTCAAATGGGAAACTCAGAGGTTGGCCATTTAAATTTAGGCGCAGGGCGCGTCGTATATCAAGAATTTACCCGCGTTAGTCGTGCTATCCGAACCGGTTCATTTTTTTCCAACCAAACCCTGACCGACGGCGTGGATCTCGCGATGCAAAGTGGTAAAGCCGTACATATACTGGGTCTATTATCGGCGGGTGGCGTACATAGCCACGAAGAACATATTCAGGCCATGGCCAAACTCGCGATCGAACGTGGCGCTAAACACGTCTATGTGCACGCTTTCTTAGATGGTAGAGACACGCCGCCTAAAAGTGCACATAAATCCCTAGACTCCATGCAGCAGGCATTGAATAATCTGGGCAATGGTCGCATAGCCTCTATCGTCGGGCGTTACTTTGCCATGGATAGAGACAACCGCTGGCCACGAGTCAAGTCAGCCTTTGATGTCATCACTCATGGTAAGTCGGAATATTCGGCCAAAAATAGCCTCGAAGCCTTACAACTGGCGTATGATCGAGGCGAATCTGACGAATTTGTGCAGCCCACCAGCATCGTACCAGAAGGTGAATCTGCCGTAAAAATAGAAGACGGTGACGTCATCGTTTTCATGAATTACCGCTCCGACCGTGCCAGACAGATCACCCGTCCGTTCATCGAGACCGAATTTACCGATTTTGACCTTGGGGAAATGCCCAAGATAGCCTCTTTCATCAGCTTGACTGAATACAGCGCCAAATTCGACATTCCTGTCGCATTTCCACCTGCGCGACTAAAAAATGTATTGGGTGAACATCTGGCTAGTTTAGGCCTACACCAATTGCGTATCGCCGAGACAGAAAAATACGCCCACGTGACGTTTTTTTTCAACGGCGGCGAAGAAGAACCCTTTGATGGTGAAGATCGCATCCTGATTCAGTCACCCGACGTGGCGACCTATGACTTAAAACCCGAAATGAGCTCGAGCGAGCTTACTAATCAACTATGCGCAGCGATAGAAAGCAAAAAATACGATGTGATCATCTGCAATTTCGCCAATCCCGATATGGTCGGGCATAGCGGAAATTTTGAGGCTACCATACAAGCGATACAGGCACTCGATAGTTGCCTGGTTAAGGTTGTCGACACAACCCTGGCTAATCGGGGTGAATTATTGATTACGGCCGATCATGGTAATGCGGAGCAAATGCGTGACACCGAGACCGGTCAGGCGCATACCGCACACACCAGTAATCCTGTGCCACTACTGTATATTGGACGGCCGGCGACATTAGCGGACAATGGCGCCTTATCCGATATTGCGCCTACCATGCTGCATCTGCTGGGTGTGGAAAAACCTATAGAAATGGGTGGAGACTCACTCGTCAGCCTGTTGAGCGACAGCGAAAATAACAAGCTACACACAGTCGAAGCGGTGGAATCTAAACTGAAAATCATTTGAATCTTGACCCTATTGAGTCGTGTCACCGATCAGAATGCACACACCAGCGCTGTTATTCTTCTCAATAGCCCGAACCGGCAGTATGCGTATCCTATTGCCGGTACTTCTCACCCTATCACCATTGCCTGCCGAATGCGCTGACGCCGATACGCACTCACAGTTATCTGCACTACGGTCGGAGATCCAAGCCTTAGAAATCAACCTCGAACGTTCGAAAAACAACCACTCAGAACTTGTTGAACAGCTAAAACTAATCGATATTCATATCTCTAAGCTGACCCTGTTAATTAATCGCACCGACGCAAATATAATCTCACAGGAAAGAAAATTACGCGCCCTAAAGCTGAAAAAAGAACAATTAACGACACAAATCAAGCAATATCGGCGCGAACTCGCCCAGCAGTTACGCTCTTCCCATGCATTAGGGCAAAGGGACTATTTGAAGATTCTGCTCAATTCACAAGAACCGGGTAAACTTTCTCGAATGTTGACCTACTTAGACTTCCTCAGTCGTAATCAACTGCAAATTATCCAGCAGGCCAAGCGTTCCTACCAAGCATTACAGCAAACTGAGATCCACATCGATTCTCGACGCAAATCACTCGACGATGACCGCAGCCGTCAGCGCAAAGACCTGCTAAAACTCAACCAATCCAAGCAACAACGTGCACAAGTGGTTGCCAGCTTAGGACAACAAATCACCACTAAGCAGAAAAAATTACAGCTGCTGCGGGCTAATCAAGCGAGATTAAAGCAACTTTTGCACGAAGTCTCGAAAAGTAGGGCGGCGCGACGCCCTAAAGACGTTCTACCGGTGCAGTCACAGAAACAATTGTCCATAAGTTTTCGCAAACTAAAGGGTAAACTACCGCGGCCGACATCAGCAAGGGTAATTCGCAAATTTGGTCAGTCGCAAACCGGGGGGTTGGCCTCGAATGGCATTATCTTTGCGACGCCAGTAGGTCAGCAGGTAACAGCGGTCGCGGCAGGTCGAGTGATTTATTCGGATTGGTTGCGTGGCTTTGGTATGCTGCTAATCATCGACCACGGCAAGCAATATATGAGCTTGTATGGACAAAATACCAGCCTACACAAAACCACTGGGGACTGGGTCGAAAGCGAGGAGGTCATTGCAAACGCTGGAGATAGCGACGGTTTGCAGGAAAGCGGCTTATATTTTGAACTACGCTATGAGGGAAAACCAATAAACCCGAATGAATGGTTAATCCATTGAAGAAAATCCGGTTTTATTACATTTATAGTAAAATAAGTCAGTAAATATATAGCAGGAAAAGACAAATTACCGTTTTCTGATGTACACTACATAAATGGTCATGCAATGTACGGCAATTGACCGATTAATAGCGAGATGGTTGTTTCTAGACTTTTATTTCTACGTGTTACTATCAAGACTCAAGAGATAGGCCATTATTAGGCTACCAGAGTAAGCCTTATGACAGAATCAGTCGCTAACTCAATCGCAAATAACGAACATTGTTCACTAATTGCGTTTTAATTTAATTCTTAGCAATTTTCGGAGCTCGAATGAATACCACAATCCGCACAGTCCTAGTGCTCACTATCGGATTACTGATAGGTGTATCACTGACCATTGGTCAAGGTGTCTTGGCAAAAAAAGAGGAAGGCTATGCCCCTCTACCTTTAAACGAGCTTCGTACCCTCACGGAAGTTTTTGGACGTATCAAACACGATTATGTCGAGCCGGTCAGCGACAAGACCTTATTAGACAATGCTATACGTGGCATGTTGTCTGGCCTAGACCCTCATTCGTCCTACCTAGACGCGGAAGGATATAAGGAACTTCAGGTTGGTACCTCTGGCGAATTTGGCGGCCTCGGTATAGAGGTGGGCATGGAAGACGGCTTTGTCAAGGTCATTGCCCCCATCGACGATACCCCCGCTGCGCGTGCAGGCGTACTTGCCGGTGATATGATAATCCGCTTAGATAGCAAGCCCGTGAAAGGCTTAACCCTACATCAAGCTGTCAATATAATGCGTGGCAAGGTCGGGACCGACATCGTCTTGACGATTGTGCGCGAAACCGCCGATAAACCGGTGGAAATAACGATTACCCGTGACATCATCAAGGTGCGCAGCGTAAAACACAAAGTTCTGGAGAAAGGAATTGGTTATGTGCGCATTTCACAATTCCAGTCACACACGCCAGAAAATCTTGAACAAGCCATCGAAAAACTCAACAAGGAAAACGAAGGCAAAATAGAAGGCCTCGTTTTGGATTTACGCAACAACCCGGGTGGTGTGCTTAGCGCTGCGGTCGATGTGAGTGACGCCTTTTTACAGAAAGGCTTGATTGTCTATACTCAGGGTCGAGTCGCCGATTCAGAACTCAAATTTAATGCAACCCCTAAACAGGTTATCGACATGGATGTGCCACTAGTGGTCCTGGTCAATGGTGGGTCGGCCTCGGCATCTGAAATTGTAGCAGGCGCCCTACAAGACCATAAACGTGCGGTTATTTTGGGTACCCGGACATTTGGTAAGGGTTCCGTACAGACCATTCTACCGTTAAATGGAAACTCGGCATTAAAACTCACCACGGCCCGCTATTATACGCCGTCGGGTAGATCAATACAGGCCGAGGGAATAGATCCCGACATCGTCCTGGAACGTGTCAAGATAACCAGCCTGGAAGGTGGTGCTAACTTAAGTATTAAAGAGGCCGATCTTAGCGGCCACCTCGAAAACCCTACGAGTGACAAAAAGAAGGACAAAAAGAAAGACAAAAAAGGCTCGAAAAAGTCCAAGGGCGGCGACAAGGATGAAAAACCCCTAAGTCTGGCACAACGAGATTACCAATTGTACGAGGCATTAAATATATTGAAAGGGCTGCGTATACTTAGCAAACGTTAAATCGTGATTCGTAATTCG
>JBGMRO010000081.1:0-10951 GCA_048061555.1 Thiohalomonadales bacterium
TATTAGTGGTAGGCAGCAATCCGCCATACTTTGGCGCGGCGCGTCTCTCGGCGCTGGCGGCACTGCGTAGTGGGGCAGGTATCGTAGCGATAGCGACCCGGCAACAACATGTAGCGCTGATGAATCTATCCTGTCCCGAACTCATCTGCCATGCGACGGAAAATCGCGCTGCATTGACAAGTCTAGTAACGGCTTATAACGCAGTTGTTATCGGGCCAGGTCTAGGAGACGATCTATGGGCACAAGAGATGTTGGCCGCCGTGCTAGAATGCGACTTGCCGGTGGTCATCGATGCCGATGGTTTAAACGAATTAGCCCGTGATCCGGTGGCGAAGGCGAACTGGATTATAACGCCACATCCGGGCGAAGCGGCGCGCCTGCTCAATTGCAGCACGGCTAGTATTCAGCAGGATCGTTTTGAGGCTGCGCGGCAATTACAGCAAAAATATCAGGCCAATATTGTATTAAAGGGCAGTGGTACGTTAATAAAGACGCAAGCTCAAGGCCTAGAGCTTTGCACCCGTGGAAATCCAGGAATGGCCAGTGGTGGTATGGGCGATGTACTGGCGGGTTTGCTGGGTGGGTTATGGGTGCAAGGCTTGGATATCGATACGGTTACCCGATTAGGCGTACAGATCCATGCCCATGCCGCAGATTTAGCGGCTCAGGCGGATGGAGAACGCGGCTTGCTGGCTACAGACTTATTGCCCTATATACGACGTTTAGTTAATGCGAATAGTTGAAATGTGCGCCAATGTAGACTCCTTTTATGTTGGCGCGTGCGCGGATAGTCTCCGCGACTACCCTAAAACGACCCATTAAAAAAATGTGTGAGTTTATTGTCCCAGACGAAGAACAAATGGCGAAGCTCGCTGCCGCCCTAGCCACCGGAATTCATAGCCAGTGTGTCATTTATTTACAAGGTGATCTTGGGGCGGGCAAGACGTGTTTTGCGCGAGGTTTGATCCGTTCAAAGGGCTATCGGGGGGCCGTAAAAAGTCCAACCTACACCGTAGTGGAGCAATATACACTGGCACAGCAGACGATCATCCATTTTGATCTGTATCGTTTGGCCGATGCAGAAGAGTTAGAATATCTGGGGATTCGGGACTATAGTCACGCAGAGGCGATCTTACTGATTGAATGGCCTGAGCTTGGCAAGGGCTTTCTGCCACAGGCCGACCTTACTGTCAAAATTGACTATAAGGAGAGCGCCAGAAATGTGCAGATTGATTCGGCATCGGCGCGCGGTACTGAAATCCTAGAAAATAACGGCGTTTTTTGTGCATTAAAGCCCTTTTTAGTGCAAAATAATTCGATTGACCCCTAATTGTTTACGTTATCTGTTAATTTTTAACATTGTGACATAGACTTAGTTTGCTAAAATCGATATTGCAGTAATAAGCCACCGTACCACTCACAGGCAGTCTTTAGTGGCATGCGTATAAATAGAGTAAAAAAATGCTTGGCAAAAAAAGTTGAAAATCCGCAATGTTGACAATAAACGTCGACGACAAAATTTTGGCACCTAATATTGGCGCCTAGGGATCAATTTATTGGCATGCTCTCTTATAATTTACACTACAGATACTAATAAACGCTTATGATAAAAATTCGCGTGATCACTCGCCCGCTGATTTCTCTGTTCTGCCTGTTAGCCATAATGGCTGCGCTCGCCATCAATTCAGTCGTGTTTGCAGCGAATTCGAGTATCACCAGTGTGCGGCATTGGGTGGGACCGCAGCGTACGCGTCTAGTTTTTGAATCTGAGCGGGCGCTTGATTATGAGGTCTTTTATCTAAAGTCCCCGCATCGTGTCGTTATTGACTTAAAACAAGCGAAATTGCTACGCACATTCCCGCAGCTGAATCTGAGTAAAAGTCTAATTAAAAATATTCGCAGCGCCAAACGTAACAAAAACGATCTACGTATTGTGCTTGATGTAAATTCACCGGCAGTAGCAAAATCACTGAATCTCAAGCCGAATAGAAGTTATCGCCACCGATTAGTACTCGATATTTCTGAGCAGGGCAGTAAAAAGCCGGTTACTGTTAAATTTGTTGCTGCAAAAACGGTCAACTCAAAGTCCGTCAGTGCTAAAAATGCCTCCAAGAACATCAGAACCAAAACCAAAGTTAAAACCAAAACTAAAACCAAAGTCACCGCACGAAGTGATAATCGCCGCTCGATTAGTACACGATACATAAATAAAAGACACCCCAATAAAAAACTTTTCAGTAATAAACGCAATGGCGTACGACCCGTTATTATCGCAATCGACGCCGGTCACGGTGGTGAAGACCCTGGAGCCGTGGGGAAAATGGGTAGTAAAGAAAAAGATGTTGTCCTCTCTATCAGTCATTATCTCTATGATTTAATTAAAAAAGAACCCGGCATGACACCGTTGATGGTGCGCGGTGGCGATTATTTTATTAGTTTACGCGGTAGAATGCGTGCAGCCCGCAAGGCCAAGGCGGACTTATTCATCTCGATCCATGCCGACGCGGCTAAAAATGCCCGGGCCAAGGGTTCCTCGGTATATATATTGTCACAACGTAGCGCAAGTAGTGTGGCAGCGGGTTGGTTAGCACAATCGCAGAATAACTCAGATCTAATCGGTGGTGTGGTACTCGATGATAAAGACGACCTATTAGCTCAAGTACTGCTAAATTTAACCCAAAATGCTACACGAGTGGCCAGTAGTCGATTGGCAGAGTCCCTTAAGTCAGAATTACATAACATAGGGCCGGTACACAACAAGAGAGTTGAAAAAGCGGGTTTTGTTGTACTTAAATCGCCAGATATACCTTCGGTATTGGTAGAAACAGGATTTATTTCCAATCGTGCACAAGAAAAACAATTACGTACTCGCTATTATCAACAAAAAGTCGCTAAGGCGATATTGAAAGGGCTTAATAAATACTTTAGAAAAAATAGTGTGCCGGGCACCTTATTTACGCAGGCGGGTCGACTACATAAGATACGCAGCGGCGAAACACTCGGTCTACTCGCGAGACGTTACAAGGTTAGTATTTCTCGGTTACGTAGCATTAATCAATTACCCTCTGATTCGATTAGAGTTGGACAAACCCTAAAAATTCCTCGTGTACATGATGGCTAACATTCTCGTCCACAGCGTATTTTCTCGGTAGCAAGTCTGGGTGTAGAGAATGTTTTATAGATTCTATTCTTGAAATTATTAACTTGTCAGTACCTTATATCTAATACTGCTTACCGCATGCAATTTTCAAGTTCTCTATTTTGTTGCCGATAGGTACTCCAGGAACTTGTCGGTCGTGACGCGTCGAGCTTCACACGCTGAGTATGAATTCAGACGCAATCACCGCAGACTATAGTCCTTGATCAATCAGTTGGATCACAGCGGTAGAAGTCCACACAATCTATTGGCGCAGCTAGCAAATAGTTAATTTTGCTCACCTCCTGCCGTTGCAAGCATTCACAGCGTTACGCGCTAGCTTTGCATGTCTTTGCTGTGCCCACTGATTTATCTCGGATAAACGGCAGGTTAACTCGAAGTCAGGATTGTGATAATTAGCCAATGAAGCAACACCTAATAGTAGGTCTATGCCTGTTTACACTCTTAATTACCATAAAACCGTCGAGTGCGGACGAAATACGCATCGGCGTATTGGCATTTCGTGGCAGCGTGACGGCGGTCAATCGCTGGCAGCCGACTGCGGACTATTTATCTGCGAAGATCCCCGCGCATCATTTTCAAATAGTCCCGCTTGCGCTCGAACAATTACGTGTAGCAACTTCGCAAGGTTCTATTGATTTTATTATCACTAATACGGGAGAGTATGTTGATCTTGAGGTTCAATATGGTATTTCTCGCATAGCCACGCTACAAAATATCATCAATGGAAAAAGTAATACAACTTTTGGCGCAGTTATTTTTGTGCGTGCAGACCGATATGATATAAAAACCCTACAAGACTTAAAAGGCAAATCGCTTATGGGCGTCAACGAGACCGGATTTGGAGGTTTTCGTATGGCCTGGCGAGAATTGTTAGCACATGATATTGATCCCTACAAAGATTTATCCCACTTATCGTTTAGTGGTTTCCCGCAGGAAAAGGTCGCAACAGCGGTACTTAAAGGGTTCGTTGACGCCGGTACATTTAGAACGGGGGCGTTAGAGCGTTTGCAGCAGCAAGGAAAAATCGATCTAAAAGAGCTACGTGTACTCAATGTAAAACAGGTGGTGGGTTTTCCATTACTGGTGAGTACACGACTATATCCATCTTGGCCTATCGCTAAGCTAAAACATGTCGAGCCCGAGTTAGCAAAGCGCGTCGCGGGCGAATTATTTAGACTCGCACCGGCCAGTAGGGCCGCCCGAGCCGCACATATATATGGCTGGACAATACCCTTAAATTATCAGCCGGTGCACGAACTTTTGATGATGTTAAAAGTAGGTCCCTACGCAAACTTAAATGAAATTATCCTTTGGGATCTATTAAAGCGCTACTGGGTAGGTGTTGTGTTTTTTTTCGTCGTTTGTGCTGCCATGTTTTTGTTAATCGTAAGGTTGCTCAAGGCAAATCGTTGGCGGAAACGTATACAGTGTGAATTAAATCGTCATCAGGAACACCTGCTAGATATGGTGGAAGAGCGAACTCGCGACATCGTGCTTATGCGCGACCAAGCTATTTCTGCAAATGAAGTTAAGGACGTTTTTTTATCATCGATGAGCCATGAGCTGCGCACGCCATTAAACGCCATCATTGGGTATTGTGAATTGTTGTTAGATGAGCAACGATTCCAATATATCAATCAGGAAGAACGAGAGCTAGAAAAAGTACATGCTTCAGCACTACAATTGTTACGTATAGTAGAAAAAATATTGAATGTCTCGCGCATTGAAGATGGGTCTGCGCAATTACAAGTCGAGTTGTTTTCCCTTGAAGATCTAATCGAAGATACGGTTAGCGCGATTTCACCCATGGCTTTGGAAAAAAATAATTTACTGGTCGTGCAGAACAATTGCCCTTACGAAACAATTCAGACGGACATGTATCGTCTTCAAGAGGCGATTGTGCATATATTAGAAAACGCCTGTAAATTTACCCAGCACGGAAAAATTGAATATTCTGTTAATGCGGACCAAGTAGACGGTGTAGACTGGATCGAATTTACGGTACAAGATAATGGAATAGGTATAAAACCGGCGCAGCAAAACGATATCTTTGAAGTATTTACCCGTACGGGTGCCGATTTCAACCGAAATTTTGAAGGTATCGGCGTGGGCCTAGCGTTGTGCAGAAGTTATTGCCGAATTATGGGCGGAGATATAAATTTTACCTCAGTGCCGGGGGAGGGCAGTCAATTTACAATCCGTATACCGACCGTGATATCTCGTTCAACACATGTCGTAGCGCTGTCACCCATTGGGGGAGTCAGAAAGTAAGTGGATATTTCATCTAAATCAACTGCTTAATACAACGATCAAGCGGTCAACTGATGATTTTAGGATCATGGTTTTATGAGCGTGTAATGGTAGAGATTAGGTGCAATTCACGGACTGATCGAGTAAAATCACCCTGCTTTACGATCTTTTTGATCGGTCTTATTCGAATGGAATTGCTAAGTAAAATGAAAAATAATGATGACTAGACAAGAAATAGAAACGCAGTTAGAAATCCTACAGTCAAAATTGACCAATATTAAAATAATGCTTGCGGTTCCCATGGCAATTATAATGTTTATCTATTTTTTTACCTACGGTACCTTGATTGATATGGGTTTTAAAGGAATATTATATTTCGAGATTTCATCAAGCATTCTGTTTTTTTTGGTATTGTTTAACCTAAATTTCGTCGGTTATCAGTTTTTAAGGCTATTCTTAGCGCGCAACAAGGTCTTTAAACCACTTTTTGCTCAGTTGGATCCAAAATCTATCAACACGCCGCTAGATCAACTCACAGATATCGTAGCCAAAGAATTATCGCCATAATGTCACGGGAATAACGACGAATAACTGCGACGACGACCTTTCTATGTCAGATATTAAGTCAAAATTGCCAATCCCGAGAATTAAACGTCTTTCTGGTCAACTTGCCGATCAAATAGCCGCGGGTGAGGTGGTAGAAAGGCCAGCCTCCGTCGTTAAAGAGCTACTCGAAAATAGTGTAGACGCAGCGGCAAACCAAATCAGTGTCGAGATAGAAACGGGTGGAAAACGGTTAATTCGCGTTCGGGACAACGGTTTTGGCATCTATAAAAACGATTTGGAGCTCGCTTTTTGCAGACACGCAACGAGTAAAATTCATAGCTTTGATGACCTAGAGGGTGTGCTGAGCCTCGGTTTCCGTGGAGAAGCGTTGCCGAGTATTAGTTCTGTATCTCGTTTGAATATAAAATCAAAGGTACGGGGCGAGACGCAAGGCTGGGAATATGATCTGCAAGGTGGCGTGACAGCCAATGCGATTAGGCCAGTGGCTCATCCTGATGGGACCAGCGTTGCTATTGGCGATTTGTTTTATAATACGCCGGCGAGACGTAAATTTTTAAAGGCCGATAAGACCGAATTTAATCACCTGCTCAATGTGATGCACCGGGTCGCCTTGAGTCGTTTTGAGATCGGTTTTGAGTTGACCCACAATCACAAATCGGTTTTTCATCTGCCTCCTGCACATAAATTTGATGCCCAGACACGTCGTGTTGCAAAGATTTGTGGTTCGGCGTTTATAGAGAGCGCCCTGCATGTCGATGTCAGCATCACCGGCTTTCATCTACGCGGCTGGATTTCTATTCCCGCATTTTCTCGCAGTCAGGCAGATTTACAGTATTTTTTCGTCAATGGTAGAATGATAAAAGATAAGTTGGTGAATCATGCCATCAGGCAAGCGTATCAAGATGTCTTGCACCATGGCCGTCATCCAGCGTATGCCTTGTACTTTAATTTGGATCCCACGCTGGTAGATGTAAACGTGCATCCGACAAAACACGAGGTTCGATTTCGTGACAGCCGTTCGGTGCATGGTTTTGTATATAAAGTATTACATGATGCGATAGCAGCGTATAGTCCAGAAAACAGTTTAGCCGATATGTCAGGTGCGCCCGTCATGGCAGAAAACATGACCGGACAAGTACAACTTAACGGCAATCTAACCCGGCAAACTACGACTTTTCCTTCACCATCCTCGTTTCCACGTAGCCAACAACAGACGATGCCCTTGCAAGTACGGCAGCAGCTACAGGGATATCAACAATTGTTTGATCATGGCGAAAATCAAACGCTTTCTGAAAATACGAGGGAAAATACGGGGCAGTCGCACGAACTTTATCGTGTAAAAAGTGATGGGGACCAAGGCATACCGCCATTAGGTTATGCGGTTGCTCAGTTACATGGTGTCTATATCTTGGCTGAAAATAGACAGGGTATGGTGCTGGTCGATATGCACGCTGCACACGAAAGAATCGTCTATGAACGATTAAAGGTCGGACTTGATGGGGAAGGCATACGCACGCAACCGTTACTGGTACCGCTCAGCATCAGCGTCAGTAATAAAGAAGTAAAAATGTTGGAGAATCCACATCAGGCTTTTCATGCCTTGGGCTTGCGTGTCGAACCCCTTGGAAAGGAGTCCTTGGTAATAAGAGAAGTTCCCACTCTACTGAGAAACGCGGATATCGAGGCCCTGGTTCGTGATGTGCTTTCAGACCTGGCAACATTTGATAATACCAATCGGGTGCAGGAACGTATCTACGACATACTGTCTACGATGGCCTGTCATGGTTCTGTGCGTGCCAATCGTAAACTCGTCATCGAAGAAATGAACGCATTATTGCGAGATATAGAATCAACCGAACGCAGTGGCCAGTGTAATCACGGTAGACCTACCTGGGTACAGATTTCGATGAGCGAACTGGATAAACTATTCTTGCGTGGACGGTGACAATATTCCTTTTAGTTGGCGATCTCTTTTTCGTGCCGCGCTTGCCTATCGTAACAAACTTATTCTTGCGCAGTGCATCGCATTCTTGGCCGTGCTTGTCAGTGTACCGATTCCACTATTAATGCCTTTGTTGGTGGATGAGGTCTTGCTTGATAATCCGGCGACACTCGTTGCTACGATGCGTTGGATGTTCCCTGCTGAATGGCACGGACCGATACTTTTTGTCCTCGCGACATTGGCGCTAACCATGCTGTTAAGGCTGTCAATGTTGGTGCTAAATGTTTGGCAGCTGCAACAATTTACCTTCATTTCAAAGCAAATCACCTTTACAGTACGTGAAAAATTGTTATACCTTTTGCAACGGGTATCCATGGCTGAATTTGAGACGCTAGGTAGCGGTACGGTGAGTTCACATTTGGTTACGGATGTGAATGCGATCGATGATTTTTTAGGTGCCGCGATTAGCAAGGCAATAATTGCTGTCTTGAGCTTAGTGGGTATTTCGGCAATATTGTTATGGATGCATTGGCAATTGGCATTATTTATACTGCTAATGAATCCGGCAGTAATATATTTTACCGTATTGTTAGGCAGTAATGTAAAGCAGCTCAAGCACAAGGAAAATCAAGCGATTGAAGTATTTCAACAAAGTTTGAACGATACGCTAGATGCGATCCAGCAAATTCGTTCCAGCAATCGAGAGAAATACTATATTGGTGGTGTGATAGATTCGGCTCGAAGAGTGAAACAGCATTCCGCCTCGTTTGCATGGAAGAGCGATGCTGCCAACCGTTTTTCATTTGGTATATTCCTGTTTGGTTTTGATATATTTCGTGCGGTCACCATGTTAATGGTTATATTCTCTGATCTGTCAATTGGGGAAATGATGGCGGTCTTCGGTTATCTGTGGTTTATGATGGCACCCGTGCAAGAGATTCTAAACGTACAATACGCCTTCTACGCTGCAAAGGCGGCCTTGAGTAGAATCAACGCTTTGTTTCTATTACAACAAGAACCAGACTATGTCCATAAACAAAACCCGTTTACAGCGAAAAATACATTATCGTTAACACTGGAAAATTTGGTATTTAGCTACCAAACTAGCAAAGATGGCGAAGATGATAGGGCGCCGCTACTAAATAAGGTAAACTTACACGTACCTGCTGGTCAAAAAATAGCCATGGTCGGGGCAAGCGGCGGCGGAAAGTCCACTTTAGTGCAAGTTATTTTGGGTCTGTATCCTAGTCAATCAGGGCAAATATACTTTGATGGAATACCCGTTAGCGAAATTGGTTTAGATGTCGTCCGTGAGAATGTCGCTACGGTACTTCAACACCCTGCGTTATTTAATGATACGGTACGCAATAATTTGAGTCTGGGTCGATCATTTACTGAAGCCGAATTAGAGCGGGCATTGGCCATAGCGCAATTGTCGAGTACGGTGGCTCAATTACCCCAGGGCTTGGATACCATTATTGGCAGACAGGGCGTGAGATTATCGGGGGGGCAGCGGCAACGGCTGGCAATTGCCAGAATGATATTATCAGATCCAAAGTTGGTTATTCTCGATGAAGCGACATCTGCGTTAGATACAGAGACCGAAGCTCGCTTGCATCATGCATTGAACCAATACTTGCAACAACGTACTACGCTAATTATTGCACATCGACTAAGCGCGGTGAGACAAGCGGATCGAGTTATCGTATTTGAAGCTGGGCGGATAATCGAAGACGGCACTCACGAGCAATTAATCAGTAGCGAAGGTCTCTACAATCGGCTATATAGTAAATACAAGGAATACTAGCGTATTTCAAAAACTTAGGTGTAGCAACAAGTATTTAATGGATAGTACCCCAGTATTATGGGGCGGCAACGATAATAAAATAGGTAGTTGATAGAATGACAACGACAGATGGACAAGAACCCATTGTAGAGTTAGAGCGAGACGGGAGCAAGATTACTATCTTGGGGACTGCGCATGTATCGAAGTCCAGTGCGGACAAAGTGGAAGAACTATTGCTTTCTGGCGATTACGACGCCGTCGCTATAGAGTTATGTGAAAGTCGCTATAAATCGATAATGGATCCGGATGCACTGGCCAACCTAGATCTATTTCAAGTGGTACGTCAAGGTAAAGCGACTATGGTAGCGGCCAACTTGGCTTTAGGTGCGTTTCAACAACGCATGGCGGACGAGTTAGACATTAAACCCGGTGCTGAAATGCGCAAGGCGATAGATATCGCAAAGCAAAAGGAATTGACACTACGCTTAATCGATCGTGATATCACGACGACCTTGAAACGTGTATATAGAAATGTACCTTGGTGGCAACGCATAAATCTAATTGCGGGTCTGTTCGCGAGCGTTGTTTCTACTCAAAAAGTATCGGAAGAAGAAATAGAAAAGCTAAAGTCCGGTGACGTATTAGAATCCGTTTTCTCTCAATTCGCAGAAGAGGCCGAAGCGATTTATACTCCTCTGGTTGATGAGCGCGACCAATTTATGGCCGCAAAGATTCAACAGGAAGCTGAAGCCAATTCGTTTAAAAATATGTTAGTGGTCATTGGTGCGGGACATATGGTTGGAATGAAAGATTATCTTACCGGTACCGGCGTTTGGCAATCTACACAAGAGGTCGATAGCACTAAGTCAGCTTCGGGTCAGTTGCAAGAAAAAATTGAACCGACTAAGGACATTAAAAAAGATGAGAGTAATAGGGAAGGTGGCAGGGCGCATTTTAGTCGAGATGCTCAACGTGTAGCCATGGTTACCGCAGAACCCGCCGCCGTCATTGAACGTTTAATGAGTATACCCAATAAGTCGAGTTGGTTAAAATTTGTTCCTTGGGTGATTGTATTATTAGTTATCGTTGGTTTTTCGATAGGTTTTAGTCGCAATAGTGATTTGGGTTGGCGCTTAATCGCAGAATGGGTCGTACTCAACGGAGGCCTTGCGGCAATTGGTGCAATAGTGGCGATGGCTCATCCGGTGACAATAATTACCGCATTTGTAGCTGCACCCCTGACTTC
>JBGMRO010000082.1:0-10911 GCA_048061555.1 Thiohalomonadales bacterium
GAAAACCCACATCCGGGCTCTCCATCTGAGGTTCTGAATATTGCCGCGTAGTCGTTCGGAAAAAATACCGTATTGCATAGTGGCCAACGCCACCGCCACCGCCACGAACCACTCGATTCGATTGCCCAAACAAGGGTGAACGGTAGTCCGAGTCCGCATAGACATCATACCAGTCTGCAACCCACTCCCACACGTTGCCAGACATATCGTAGGCTCCGTACGGCGATTTATTGTCGGGATACTGCCCTACGGGTGCAACACCGTCTTCCCACTCGCCGTCGTCACCGGTATTGGTGATCTTCGGGTCCCAGTTATTTCCCCACGGAAACTCCAGGCCCTTCTCACCTCTTGCGGCCTTTTCCCATTCCATCTCTGTGGGTAGGCGCGCCGAGCGCCACTGACAGTACGCCTGCGCATCAAACCAACTGACACTGCCCACGGGATAATTGTCTAATACGGCCTGATTTTTTATCAACGCAGCAATCAGTGCTGGTTTGTCCATCTTGCTGCTATCGATATCGAGCTTGGCAAAATCGGCGGCAATGGCGCGTAGGCGTTCTACAGTCATTGACTGTAGTTGCTTTTTATCCAGCGCATAACCGTTGCTCAGCCAGTCAAACGGCATCATTTGACTGCTGCGCTGTATATATTCTTTATATAATTTATTCGTGACTTCATAAAGATCAATCTCAAATGCGTCGAGGTGTATACTTCGCATCGGACGCTCGTCAAGATATAAGGTATTAGGAAAACCAAAACGCTGCTGTATACCCTCGGTATCGGTCTTATCGCTGCCGCGTATAAATTTCCCAGCAGGGACTTTTACCATGCTTACCTTGGTTAATGGTGCCAACGTCTTTGCTGGCGGTTTTTCCGCATCTGTTTGATTCTTACAGCCTGCAAAAAATAATGGTAAACATACAAACCATGCAAACCGTGATAACGGTATACCCTTCAGCACGCCATTATTACGCTGAATAAAGTTACGCTGACAAAAGTTACGCTGACAAAAATTAGAATTCTCCAACACACCTTTATTTCCCAATATCCTGCGCACAACGAAATCCAAAACTATCATTTTTAACCCGTTTGGCAAAAAAGGCTCGATTAAATACCGGCGCGGAGATGCCACAATTATAAAAAGAACAATTGAACCAGGAGCCACCCTTCAAGGTCTTGTAACGCTCACCGTAACTTTCTGACGGGGTCTTGTTTCCCGGGTAGGCGTGATACCACGAATCGGTCCATTCCCATACATTACCCGACATATCGTAGATACCCTCCGCGGTGGCGCCTGCGGTAAAGGCACCCACCGGGGTGGTGTCACCAAACTTCCCTATCTGTTTCCAACGTAAGGGGGTATTTGCCTTGCTGGCGGCAAATTCATTGCCCCAGGGAAAACTACGACCCTGCGTACCTCGAGCCGCTCTTTCCCATTCTTGGTCACTGGGGAGACGCTTATTGGCCCACTGGCAATAGGCAAAGGCGTCCAACCACGACACATACGTCACTGGGTGATCCGCTTTGCCTTCGGGAAAGGTGCGATTTCGAAAATGTCTAGGTGAACGCCGCTGGGTGGCATTATTAAACTTCTTATACTGTAAATTGGTAACTTCGTATTTATCGATATAAAAAGCCACCAAGGTCACTCGGTGTTCTGGCCCTTCGTCGGGTAATCTATTATTGGTGCCCATAACAAAACCACCTGCCTTGATCAAGACCATCTCGTTGGGTGTATCACCCATGCGCGTCCCTTGATAATACAAGGGATAACGCATGCCTGCCCCAGGTGTTAAGGGTTTCGCGGGCGAGCTAGCCTCAGTATGCCCCCGTATAGGATTCGATTTATTTTCCGTCGAATGACTGCTCGACACCTTGTTAAGGATTGACGCGCTGTTTTTCATCGTATCGAAATTGAGAGAAGTCAATGCATGGCAACTATCACATTTCTCTATTTGCAATGCAGATATATTCATAGACTCATGGCCATGACAATCAATGCAAGCACGTGTTTTAACATCAGAATCTGGCGCAGCTTGGCCTAAGGATTGAAGCAAGATCAATAATGTAAATACGATTAACTTTAGTTTCACGCGGAATTCACTTTCATGGCTTACTTGTATCGATCGCTAACACCATGACTTTCATTTTATTGCAACTTAACACAATTTTCTCACCGGGATTCTAACACAAATCGTCACTTTCATCGCGACGTTTCAGGTAATAACCTAGCTGTTTTTTTGCGACCGCATATGGCTCACAGACCAATAAATCGGCCACGGCGACCATCTGCGGGCCATCAAAAAGTAATGGTAAACGATCTCGTTGCCAGGGTGGAATCGCCATTTCCTGTAATAATTTCTTTAACTTATGTCGATGCGCCCGTCCACGCGGTTGGCAGGTTTCGCCACCTTGACGAAAACGGACCTGCAAGGCCTTGCTGCCGCCTTCTGGCCAAACAAAACCCAAACCAGGTCGTTGTTCGAAATAATACTCACCCAGGCCGGGTATATTGACCGTATCACTAGGTAATACGCTCGCGGGTTTATGCGCGAAGGGTGGACAAACTTTGCCTAGGTAGACATTGTCTCGATAACGCCGAATCTCAAAATTTCCCCAGCGCACACAGGGTGTCGCCCCTGCCTGAGATAAAATTACGTCCTGTATTATGTGTTGCATTTGTTTCACGGATGGCATCAGGATGTTCCCGTGCTGTAACCAGCTCCGTATCAGCACCGCCATATCGGTCTCATTACGCTCCTGTAAACTTGTCTGTGACAGGGTATTAGCTTGTGTTCCTTGACAATCTTGCAAGGCGTCTTGGGCGAAGCGATGTAATGACTGCGACAACTTGGCACATTGTGCAGCACTTCTGGCGATGGCCTTCGACGCCGATGGCCAGCGTCGCTGTATTAGAGGGAGTATTTCGTGCCGGACGAAGTTGCGATCAAAATCAATGAGTCGATTGCTTGGATCATCCACCCAAATCAACCCACACCGTTTTGCATAGCCATAAATTTCTGCTTGCGGTGAGGCCAAAAATGGCCTTCCTAGGGAGCCCGGCGGGAACGGCTTTATGCTGGGCATAGATGCCAGCCCCTTTGGCCCACTACCGCGTAACAGTTGCAATAATAGCGTTTCGGCCTGGTCATCTTGATGATGCGCAGTCAACAGACAAGTCGCTTCTGTCATATGACCTTGCAGGTGAGTATAACGCGCCATACGAGCCTGAGCTTCGAGACTTTCGCTGGGTCTCCGCTGCACTTCAATATTATGTACGGCGATCGCAATATTGAGTTGTGCACAGGTTCGTTCGCAGTGCGCTACCCATAATGCCGAGTCAGCATGTAAATTATGATTGACATGTACTGCTTGAATGGAAAAGTCAGCGCCCTCTGATTGCAGGCGCTGCATGATATGCAACAATACGTGGGAATCTACACCACCACTATACGCAATAATATATTGTTTTATGTGTGGCTGGGCCTGCAAAAATTGGTAGACTTGTAGTTCCAGCGAGGACATGGTTAAACTCTTGAACTCCGAAACTTGAGTAATTAAATGACGATATGGCCATCATTTAAAAATGCAACATTACTATTCTTCAAGATAATTGCCAAAACTCATGAGTCTCTCATAGCGGTTTTTTAGCAATTCATCCATTGGCGTTTTTTCATACGTTGCCAAGCTCTCTAACAAGGCCGCTTTTAGGTTCGCGGCTGCCAAATCGAAATTCCTATGTGCACCGCCGAGCGGCTCAGGAATGATTTCATCAATGAGCCCCAAAGATTTCAAGCTCTGCGAGGTGATTCCCATTGCAGTCGCCGCCAATTCTGCGCTATCGGCGTTTTTCCATAGAATGGCTGAACATCCCTCGGGAGAAATTACCGAATAGGTTGCATACTGCATCATCATGACCTTATCACCCACGCCGATGGCAAGCGCACCACCCGAACCGCCCTCCCCGATCACGGTACAGATTATCGGAGTTTTTAGATCTGACATGACAAATAAGTTTCGTGCGATGGCTTCACTTTGGCCGCGCTCTTCGGCGTCGATACCGGGATAGGCACCTGTGGTATCGATTAATGTTAGAATAGGCAAATTAAAACGTTCTGCAAGCTTCATAAGACGCAACGCCTTGCGATATCCCTCTGGCATGGGCATGCCAAAATTTCGTTTTACTTTTTCTGTGGTATCACGTCCCTTCTGATGCCCAATGATCATGACGGGTTTTCCATCAATGCGCCCGATGCCACCGAGTATGGCTTTATCGTCAGCAAACATACGATCACCATGCAATTCTATAAAGTCGGTACAGATGCGAGACAGGTAGTCTTGTGTGTAGGGACGTTGAGGGTGGCGCGCCAATTGCGAGACCTGCCACGGATTGAGTTTTGAAAATATCGACCCGGTAAGCTGCTGGCTCTTTTCCTGCAGTCGTGAGATTTCCTCAGATATATTTATTTCATTGTCGGTACCGACATAGCGTAACTCTTCAATCTTTGCCTCTAGTTCGGCAATTGGGTGTTCAAAATCAAGAAAATTCAGGTTCATGGCGATTTGTCAGTCTTTGGTAAAATGGGGCCATTATACTTAATTTTCTAGGAGTTGTCGGTAAATTCACGAAATTGCGACAATTTTGAACATATTATGCTTAATTCGACTATACATTTAGAGGTTACCTTGGCTCGATTAATCTTGGTGAATGCACTGCTTATCCACGCTTGGATTCGTGCGGAGAAGCAACCCTAATCTTGTAATTGCCGGACACTTAAATCTATAGACTAAATCAATAGACAACCGTCACTTGTCCGTCCCCGGTCAATTGACGTAGTTGATGTAATAATTCATCGGTGGGTTGGATTCGCCAGTCTTCGCCTAGCCTTATTTTCGCTCGGGCGTTGTTACTCTCATAGTCAATAACAACAGGGCACTCGCCCGGCAGATACGGTTTTAAGACCGCGGCGAGTTGTAGACTATATCCCTGCGACATTTGCAACGCGCTGACGCTAAGCAATACGCGTTTGGCGAATAATTCACGCGCTTTATTGATGTCATAGACGCTCTCAGCACTCATTTTTATGCCGCCAGTATACTCATCAATCGAGACCTCACCCTTGACCACAACGATGTTATCTTTGGCCAATAAATCACGGTATTGCTGGTAGGTATCAGAAAATACTGCTAATTCGACCCTGCCACTGCGGTCATCTAGGGTCACAAAGGCCATGCGGTCCCCACGGCGGGTATTCATGGTCCTAATCGCAACAATGAGTCCAGCGATGACAATAGACTGATTACTGGTTGGATTGAGATTGACAATCCGACTGCTGATAATTTGCTGTAATTCCTGTTGGTATTGTTCGATCGGGTGCCCGCTTAGATAGAGACCCAGGGTCTCTTTTTCGCCATTGAGTCTAATCGGGTCTGTCCAATCTGGACACAGCACATAAGGTAATTCGTCGATCGGCTGCGATGCTTCTGGATTTGGATTCGATTTCACGCTACCAAACATATCCGATTGACCGCTTATTTTATTGCGATGGTATTGTTCAGCGGATTGAAGTGCCGTATCGAGTGACGCCATAAGCGTTGCGCGATTCTGTCCCAAGACGTCCATCGCTCCCGCCCGTATCATCGCCTCGAAGCAACGTCGATTGACCTTCTTGACATCAATACGCCGACACAGTGAAAATAAGTCCTGCATCGGCCCTTGCTGCTTGATGCTCGTGCGAAGGGTATCAATGGCGGCCTCTCCCACGCCTTTTATAGCACCGAGACCATAATAAATACTCGTCGTACCCTTAATGGTAAAATTGTATTCACAGACATTGATATCGGGGGGTATGACGTCAAGATCCATGGCACCGCAATCATCGATCAAGGTCACGACCTTGTCTGTATTATCCATATCCGCCGATAATACTGCCGCCATGAACGCCGCTGGATAGTGGGCCTTTAACCAGGCGGTTTGATACGAAACTAAGGCATAGGCCGCTGAGTGTGATTTATTAAAACCATAACCGGCAAATTTTTCCATGAGATCGAAAATATACGTCGCCGTCTTGGCTTCGACCGCGTTTCCAACGGCACCGTCGGTAAAAATCTGTCGCTGTTTGGCCATTTCCTCGGGTTTTTTCTTACCCATGGCACGACGTAACATATCAGCCCCACCCAGTGTATAACCTGCTAATACCTGTGCAATCTGCATCACTTGTTCTTGATACAATATCACCCCATAAGTGGGTTTGAGTATCGTTTCCAGGGCGGGATGAGGATATTCCACGCTGGCACGACCGTGTTTTCGATTAATGAAATCGTCCACCATGCCTGACTGTAAGGGGCCCGGTCGAAACAAGGCCACTAAGGCAATAATATCTTCGAAATCATCGGGTTGCAGCCGATGTATCAAGTCTTTCATACCACGAGACTCGAGCTGAAAAACGGCTGTGGTCTGGGATTTATTTAATAGTAAAAATGCCGCCGGATCATCCAGGGTAATCTCGGTGATATCCAATTTGTCTTCACCGTCGAGTTGCCGAAGCCGGTTAATGGTCAATACGGCCCAGTCTATAATGGTGAGCGTACGTAGACCTAGAAAGTCGAACTTGACCAGACCGACTGCTTCGACATCGTCCTTATCAAACTGGGTGACTAATCCGCCGCCACCTTCTTCACAATATAAAGGCGTAAAATCGGTCAATTTCGACGGTGCAATGACCACCCCACCCGCATGCTTACCTGCATTCCTCGCCAGTCCTTCAAGTGACCGAGCCATATCGATCAGCGCATGCACATCTTCTTCATTATTATAGATCTCTTGCAGGGCCTCTTCCTGCGCCAAGGCCTTGTCCAATGTGATACCTATATCAAAGGGGATCATTTTAGCGATGCGATCAACGAACCCGTAAGGATGGCCCATCACACGTCCAACATCGCGCACTACCGCCTTGGCGGCCATGGAGCCATAGGTGATAATTTGAGAAACTTTGTCGGCACCATAGTGATTGGAGACATATTCAATCACTCGGTCACGCCCATCCATGCAGAAATCAATATCAAAATCCGGCATAGAGACCCGCTCTGGGTTTAAAAACCGTTCGAACAGCAGTTCATATTGCAACGGATCAATATCGGTAATATCTAAGGCGTAGGCCACGAGAGATCCTGCACCCGAACCACGCCCCGGCCCCACCGGAATCAGGTTTCTTTTGGCCCAACCGATAAAATCCGAAACGATTAAGAAATAACCTGGAAAACCCATGTCGATAATGACATCTAACTCTATCTGCAGACGCTCGTCATAAGGCCTGCGCATATCCTCGTTAATCGCTTGGCCCTTAAATATCTTGGCCAATCGTTTTTCCAAACCTTGCCGCGACAGTTCGCTAAAATAGTTCTTCATCGTCTGTCCTTCGGGTATCGGAAAATTGGGCAAATAATTGTTGCCCAAGTCCAATTCCAAATTACAGCGTTTGGCGATTTCTAGAGTATTGTAAAGCGCCTCTGGGACATCGCTGAATAATTCCGACATCTCCTGCGTCGATCGGAAATATTGCTGCTCCGAATAAAGCTTGGGACGACGTGGGTCATCTAGCGTTCGACCTTGCTGAATACAGACCCTGGCATCATGTGATTCAAACTCAGATGCCGTTAGAAATCGTACGTCGTTGACCGCCACCAGCGGTAGGTCTTTACTTAAGGCCAGATCGACGGCTGCATGCAGGTATTTTTCTTCGTCGCCTCGACCGGTGCGTTGTATTTGCAAATAATATCGGTCTGGGAATAGTTGTTGCCAAGTCGATAAGACTTTATCGCACTGTGGTTGATTATTTCGTAAGAGTATTTTTCCGAGTTGGCCGGCCGCACCGCCGGACAGTGCGATAAGACCATCAGTATTACCTGTCAACCAGGAAAGCTGAATTTGTGGTTGGCCACCCACTTGACCCGACATATAGGCCTTAGATACCAAAACCGTGAGGTTACGATAACCCGTAGTATTTTGACACATTAATATGAGTCGGCTCGTACCGCCACTATGCCGGTCGTCCTCCACCTGTAGATCGACGCCGATCAGCGGCTTTACACCCGAGCTTATTGCCGCGCGATAAAATTTAACCATGGCAAACAGGTTATGCTGATCGGTGACGGCGACTGCCGGCATAGCGCCCTCTTTAGCCGCGTTGACCAAAGATTTAATGCGTACGACCCCGTCGACTAGGGAATATTCGCTGTGCACCAATAGATGAACAAAAGGTGATAATGACAAACAATTTACCTCGTGCTTTTTGCTTTTAACCTTTAACCTTTAATCTTTAATCTTTAATCTATTATCTCTAACCGGCGAAAATGAGCGCCGATGTATGGCCAGTATACCGTGTTGTTGTATCGCGGCGATATGAGCTTTAGTGGGATAACCTTTGTGGCGCTCGAACCCGTATCCCGGAAAGCGTCTTGCCATAATAATCATCTCATTGTCTCGCGCGACTTTGGCAATAATCGATGCAGCGCTGATTTCAGGGATTTTTTGATCGCCTTTAATGATGGCATTCATTGGGCAATCGATTTTGGGTAATCGGTTGCCATCCACCAAGACTAATTCCGGCATTATCGGCAATGCGAGATATGCTCGCCGCATGGCATGCAGTGTTGCTTGCAATATATTAATAGTATCAATTTCCTCTACCTCCGCACGAGTAATAGACCATGCTAAGGCATGTCGCCGAATTTCTTTGGCCTTAATGACCCGCTGTTTTTCAGTCAACTGTTTCGAATCTATGAGTCCGGAAATAGGGTGGGATTTATCTAAAATGACTGCCGCTACAATAACCGGCCCCGCCAACGGACCACGACCGACCTCATCGATACCGGCGATCAACGGTTGTTGACCTACCACGGGTAGAGACTCATCAACGACCACTTTCACAGCTACTCAAACTCTCGAGAATAGCCTTGCTCGCCTGAACACTTGCGCCTTTTTTTAGGCTGCGGTGGATATCTCTATATTCGGCAATCAAGGCCTCGGTCTTGCTCTCGTCATTTAGGTAACTCAATAATTCTGTACCGATTCGTTCTGCATTGGCGTCGTCCTGAATAAGCTCAGGCACTAACTCTGAGCCAGTCAAGATATTAGGTAAGCTATAAAATCGAGTACGGGATAAAAATTTATAAATGTGGTATGTCAATGACGCCAATTTATAAGCGACGACCATGGGTCGCTTAAGCAGCAGTGCTTCCAAGGCTGCTGTACCAGATGCCAGCAATATGACATCTGCTGCCGCCATAACAGTCTGTGATTGACCATCCACTAGCATTATATTAGTGATCTGCGGAAGATTACCGAGTATTGTTTCAAATTGTTTGCGGCGCTTACTGTTGACCAATGGGATCAGAAACGTCACATTTGGCCGCCGGTGGATGCACCAGCGCGCCGACTCAATGAAAGTAGAGGTTAAATACCTAATCTCATTCGTCCGACTACCGGGTAAAATAGCGATATATTCACCCTCTTCGTTAATCGACAATTTTTTTCGAGCAGCCTTCTTATCGGCATATTCAGGTATGCTGTCGGCTAAGGGGTGTCCTACGAATACAGCAGGTATTGCGAAATTGTCATAAAATTTTTTCTCGAATGGAAAAAGACAAAGCATCAAATCAGTGGATAACTTGATTCTTTTGACCCGGTACTGTCGCCATGCCCACACGGATGGACTACCGTAGTGTACCGTTTTAATATTATTTTGCTTTAGTGCCCGCTCTATTTTTAAGGTAAAATCCGGCGCATCTATCCCGATAAACACATCGGGAGGGTTCTGAATAAAGTGTTGGATCAAGCTGGATTGTATTTTACGCAACTCGAAATAACGACCAAGAATCTCCATCAACCCCATGACTGAAAGTCTTTCCATGGAGTAGAGTGACTTAACCCCTTGCTGTTGCATTAGAGGTCCAGCAATACCTTCGAAAATAACATCAGGGTGGTGTCGCTTTAATTCTTCTACTAGACCCGCGCCGAGCATATCTCCCGAGTGTTCACCCGCGACGATACCGATTCTTTTAATGGATGATTTATTGGACACGGCGAGGGTAGAAAAAGCTATCGAATGATACCTCGTGACGACGCCTTTAGAAACGTCACGAAGCGATCTACAGCAGCTTGTATATCAGCATTGGCAAAGGTTAATTGTTCAATTTTAATTAATGCCGAATCCAGTGTATTGGCCGAACGATAGACTATCTTATATACCAACTTTAGGGCCGCGATAGTTTCCTTGGTAAAACCGTGCCGTTTCAAACCTTCTGTATTCAGCCCATGGGGTTTTGCCATATGCCCTGACACCATAAGATAGGGTGGCACATCTTTGGAAATTGCACTGTTCATTGCAGTAAAGGCATAGGCACCAATTTGACAAAATTGGTGCACCAGCGTAAAGCCACCCAGTATCACATGGTCGTTTATGGTCACGTGCCCCGCCAGTGTGGCAGAATTAGCAATCACCGTGTGATTACCGACCTCACAATCATGAGCGATATGGACATAGGCCATAATCCAATTATCGTCCCCCATATTCGTCTCTGCTCGATCTTGAATGGTTCCACGACTAATCGTACAGCATTCGCGAATAACATTGCGATCGCCAATGATTAACTTCGTATCTTCACCCGCGTATTTTTTATCCTGAGGATCGCTGCCAATCGAGGCAAATTGATAAATTTTATTTTGCGTACCGATTTGTGTCGGACCTTCGACAGTAACATGTGGCCCGATCGCCGTGCCATCACCAATCTTGACCTGTGCGCCAATGATGCTATAAGGACCGATTTTGACATCGGCACCAATTTCAGCAGTAGGATCAACTATAGCGGTGGCATGAATCACGATTACTATAAAATTAGAGTTATTAGACC
>JBGMRO010000083.1:0-2655 GCA_048061555.1 Thiohalomonadales bacterium
AAAACCGCTGTCCACGAAGTTGACCACAAGCCTACCCACACTCAACCATAGCTTGACCACACTACGTCGAGGTAGAAAATCGTAGGCGGAAACACCTGCGGCGCAACAAGAAAATAATAGGTTAATAATTTATCTTAAATTAAAGAATTATTGTCTCGACAAAGGGGTCCACTTTACTAGTGTTCTTCGTGTTCTTCACGAGGGTGGTTATATAGATGTTATGCCATTTTTTGCAGGTGATGGAAATCTTGAATAGCGTCTAGTTCAACACTTTCAGCGTTCTGGGCTTTATAAAGATCCCATCTCATTTGTAGATTAAGCCAAAAATCGGCGGAAACGTTAAAGAATTTGGCAAGGCGCAATGCCGTACTGGGTGTAACACCACGCTTTTGATTGACTAGTTCATTCACCCTTTGATAGGGGACATGTATTGCAGTGGCCAATTCACGTTGAGTGATTTGCATAGGGTTTAAAAATTCCTCCACAAGCATCTCACCAGGGTGGGTTGGGACTCTATTTGTTGGTATACGAATCATAATACACCTCAGTGATAATCGGTTATCTCTACTTTATCAGGGCCAGATTTACTCCACTGAAAGCAAATACGAAATTGATCGTTAATTCGGATACTATACTGGCCCTTCCTGTTCCCTGAAAGGGGCTCCAGACGATTGCCTGGCGGAACCTTCAGTTCATCCAATGACTCAACAGAATCTATTTGATCGAGCTTTCGTGATGCAACTTTCCAAATGGCTTGAGGGCAAGCTTTACGAGCAACCCGAGATGATTTTCCATTAAAAATATCCTCCGTTGCCTTATCCCTGAATGAAACAATCATAAATTAACGATAGCACGGATACCATGCTATTTCAAGATGCTTGTTTTATAGGGCATCACGGACAAGGTGTTGTCCATCGCTAAGAAATCCTACTCTCCAAAAAAACAACCCACAACACGATATTTCGTCTTGCTATTTTTCAACACTGGTATATACTGCTTTTAAAAGCACTGTCTATAATGACAGTTTCAGGGGTAGGAACAAAATCACGAACCACGAATTAGTGAACAGGGGATTGCCACAATGGAAGAATTGACACGAAGACAACGCCAAATTCTTGATTATATAAAAGAAATGTTGTCGCTCAACGGTATGCCGCCGACCATAGCTGAAATTGCCGAGGCCATGGAGGTCAGCTCGACTAATGGTATCCGCGGGCATTTGCAGGCCTTAGAGCGTAAAGGGGCTATTAGCCTGATCCCCGGGGCATCACGTGGTATCCAATTGTTGGAGATCGACGAACAACAAGGTCTACCGATCATTGGGCGGGTCGCTGCGGGTAGTCCGATATTGGCCGAGGAGCATGTCGAGGATTATTGCCAAGTCGATAACAATCTTTTTCATCCGAGTGCAGATTATTTATTGCGCGTACATGGAGAGAGTATGCGTGATGTTGGCATACTCGACGGGGATTTATTGGCCGTACATCGCACACCCGTGGCCCGCAATGGACAAATTATTGTTGCCCGAGTTGACGATTCGGTGACGGTAAAACGTTTGCAAAAAAAGGGTAATACCATTTATCTAAAGGCAGAGAACGCAGATTTTGAGCCAATTAAAATCAATTTAAAAAAACAAAGTCTAGATATCGAAGGAATCGTGGTTGGTATTTTTCGCACCTACTAAGGTTTTGGGAATAGGGTTTTGGGAAAGTTATACAATACATGGGAGTTCTCATTAAGTCTCTAGAGTGTTTGTACAGGATGTACAAAAACAGGACTGACATAAGCTAGATCTGTCTCCAGAATATAAACGTACATAAATGTGCCGAAGAGTTTTGCCGCTACTTTACGCTGATTAAAATACGCTAATCCTGGGGTTGGGTATTTACAGGGATTGTTAACCACCACGCTTTAGAGACTTAATTAGAACTTTCTATGGTACTTGTATGATGTACGAATTGTGACTGCCTGAGTAGTTACATCTAAAAAATGTATTTACATGAGAGATAATGAATACAATGATAAAACAATTACCTGAGAAACTGCAAACATTATTGGACAACAATCCTGCCCTATGGCAAGGCAATACGGTTCGTAAAGGGCAGGCCCGTGGTATGAGTACCGGTTATTCAGAATTAGATGCTATCTTGCCGAACCGTGGTTGGCCGAAAAAATCCGTATTGGAAATCATAACGCCACACTGGGGTATCGGTGAATTAAAAATACTCTTACCGATGATGCGCGCAATAACGGAACAAAAACGCTGGATTATCTGGATATCACCTCCCTATGTGCCTTATGCGCCTGCATTGGCTAAGGCCGGTGTCGATATTAATTATGTGATTGTTATTCATCCTGATACGAGTTGTAACGATGCTATCTGGAGTATTGAAAAGGCATTACAAACACACAGCTGTGCATTGGTATTGGCATGGATGAATTGGTTACCTAACGGTGTGGTTAGACGTCTACAGCTGGCTGCAGAAAAAGGAGATGGTTTGGCGGTTTTATTCCGGGAGCGTGAAACTAAAAATTCACCCGCAGCCTTGCGTTTACAATTACACCCGAATGCACAAGGATTACAAGTGAAGGTCATCAAGGCACGCGGTACTTATCATTATCAAAGTGCACACCTTTGTTTTCCGTGTCATTAAG
>JBGMRO010000083.1:2755-10556 GCA_048061555.1 Thiohalomonadales bacterium
CCGGAACAACGCATTGCCGATGTATTGTGGTTGGCGATTCATTTCCCGAAATTGTCCATTGAACTAAGTCCGCTGAATTCGAAGCATTCAGTAATCGTCGCTGTAGAACAGGCGCAAGGTAGAACCCAGGTACACACGGCCTCGAAGGCGGCAGAAGTAAGGGGTATTTTCAGTGGGATGCCAATCAATGCGGCATATAGTTTATGCCCAACTATCGAAGTCGTGCGCTATGAACCCGACCGACAACGGCAACGCCTAGAGGAAATGGCGCTGTGGGCCGGACAGTTTACCTCGAAAGTCAGTATTGATGAGACCTCAAGTTTGTTATTGGAGGTCTTAGGTAGTGTAAGACTATTTGGTGGGTTAGAGACTTTATTGCAGGTGATACATGAACGGCTGTCATTACAGTGGTCGTACCAGGTCAATTTTGCCGTTACGCCGACCCCTGCGGCCAGTGTTTTGTTGGCCTCTATCGCGGAAGTGCCCACTGACAGTACAACTATTGGTACTCACCATGTTGTTATTGTCGATAACATAGAGGCGCTACGCTCAAGACTCGGCATGGTTCGTTTATCTCGCCTACCATTAAACAAAAAAACCCATAAACAATTACATCGTTTAGGTCTGCAGACACTTAGAGATTTGTTGCGCTTGCCCAAGGCCGATGTTGCGAGGCGATATGGTAAAGAGATAAATTTTTATCTTAATCGTTTGTTGGGGGTATTGCCGCAACCGCAGAATTTTCAAAGACGGACAGAGATGTTTCGAAGCGCATGGCCCCTGGCCTTTGAAACTAAAAACGGTCAAATTATTAGCCAAATCGTGGCGAATTTATTACAACAATTACAACAATTTTTATGCCAAAGGGATGCTAGTCTGCGTGCCTATGATGTCTACTTCGAGCATCTAAAGAAAACACCCACGCGCTTAGCCATACGTTTTCGGCAGGCGAATCGTGATGCCGATCGATTTTTGCTGTTGTTTGAGGAGCGTTTTCAACAATTTCGTATTGATACCGCCGTTATTGGCGTGCGCCTTTTTGCTGAGCATCTTGAAGAATTTACTGCCGTAAACGAAGATCTTTGTTTTTCCAAAGGCCCGAGTTTCTCCAAGGACTCCCATTTTTTAGAAAACCCCGATTCTTCCTCTGATGCAGGGATTAATAAGCTGTTGGAATTATTGCAGATACGTATGGGCGTAACCGCAATCAGTACCTTGCATGTTTGTGCCGATCACCGCCCTGAGGATGCCTATCGATATGAACATCAGAACAAGCAACATAATAGCTTGCACAGAAGCTCGCATATTCGTAGCCCAGTGGCAGGATACGATAAAAATATGGGGAAATTTACAACGAATGTAACACCGTATGATAGACCGTTGTGGCTGTTGCTGACACCGCAGCCATTGCAGCGCAGCAATGGAAATTTATATTATAAGACCGTATTGACACTGTCTTCAGGGCCGGAACGAATCGAATCAGGATGGTGGTCGGACGATAATATTCGTCGCGACTACTATGTGGCGACTAGCAAGGATGCACAAAAATTATGGATTTATCAGGAGCTTAGTAAACCTTACCGCTGGTATGTGCATGGCTTCTTTGCCTGAGATAGATAGCGTAGCGGCTTATGCCGAGCTGCATTGTTTGAGTAATTACAGTTTTTTACGTGGCGCTTCGTTCCCAGAAGAACTCATACAACAAGCCGTTAATTTAGGTTATAAGGCCTTGGCCATCACGGATGAGTGTTCCCTTTCGGGTGTGGTGCGTGCGCATGTTGCGGCAAAACAGACCTCACTTAAACTGCTCATCGGTAGCGAATTTATTTTAGCGGATGGATTAAAGCTTGTCTTATTGGCCACCTCGCGAGGGAGCTATGGCAGACTTTCACATCTGATCAGTATGGCACGACAACAGACCCAAAAAGGTCGCTACCATTTAAGTAGAGAGATGTTGGCGGAGCATATACCCAAGGGTTGTATCGCCTTATGGCTGCCGCAAAGAAACGGTAGGCTTGCCGATAGCAACGAACTATTATGGCTGCAAAACTTGTTTCCCGATAAAGTTTGGATATCGATAGCGCTATTATTGACCGGTAGGGATTCCATTGAACTGGAAAAATTACGCTTAATGGGGCAATCCTATGGTGTGCCGTTGTGTGCGAGTGGCGATGTACATATGCATCTACGTCGGCGCAAGCTATTACAGGATATCGTTACTGCGATACGTAAAGGCGGTGTGGTGAAAGACTTAGGTTTTGCTTTATATGCCAATGCGGAACGCTATTTACGTCCTCGCCGACGCTTGCAGAAAATTTACCCGATCGACTTATTGAGCGAGACTGTGTCGATAGCCGAGCAATGTCGATTTTGTTTGGACGAGCTACGTTATGAATACCCTCATGAGTTGGTACCCGCAAGACATACCGCGGCATCCTGGTTGACCATGCTCATAAAAGAAGGCGCGCAAAAACGTTGGCCTAATGGTATCCCCACTAAAGTTCGAGCTTTAATTCGTCATGAACTCGCACTTATTTGCGAATTACAGTACGAACACTATTTTTTAACGGTACACGATATTGTTCGTTATGCTCGACAGCAAGGCATACTTTGTCAGGGTAGGGGCTCTGCCGCTAATTCGGTGGTCTGTTATTGTTTAGAGATTACCGAAGTCGATCCGGCTAGGATGCAATTACTATTTGAACGTTTCATTTCCAAAGAAAGGGATGAGCCGCCCGATATTGATGTCGACTTTGAGCATGAACGTCGCGAGGAGGTTATACAATATATCTACCAGAAGTATGGGCGAGATCGCGCGGCGATTGCGGCGACCATCATTAGTTATCAACCACGCAGTGCGATACGCGATGTGGGCAAGGCCTTGGGGATGAGTGTAGAACAGGTTGATCGTTTGGCAAAGTCATTTAATGGGTGGCAAGGCCTGGAGACTGCTCAGCAACAAGTCCGCGAGAGCGGTTTCTCTCCAGACAACCCAGTGATAAAACAACTATTAGAGATTGTGCAAACAATTATTGGATTTCCGCGTCATCTATCGCAGCATGTGGGCGGTTTTATTATAAGTGCGGGAAAATTGTCTCATTTGGTACCGATCGAAAATGCAGCCATGGCAAAGCGTACGGTCATCCAATGGGAAAAAAATGACCTAGAGGCCTTGGGTCTATTAAAAATAGATGTGCTGGCCTTAGGTATGTTGACTGCGATACGCAAGGCCTTGAGTTATATCAGTCAGTATAGCAACAGCACGTTAGGCCTGGCGGATATACCTGCGGAAGATCCTGAGGTATATAAAATGATACAACAGGCCGATACTATCGGCGTATTTCAGATTGAATCACGAGCCCAGATGAGCATGTTACCGCGTTTGCGACCGAATAATTATTACGACTTGGTCATACAAATTGCCATCGTGCGCCCGGGACCCATACAAGGTGATATGGTGCATCCGTATTTGGCCCGGCGCTGTGGTCGCGAAAAGGTAGAATACCATAATGAGGCGATAAAGGCCGTATTACAACGCACCTTGGGGGTACCCATTTTTCAAGAACAGGTCATGCAAATTTCCATTGTCGCAGCAGGATTCACACCGGGTGAGGCGGATCAACTACGGCGTAGTATGGCGGCTTGGAAGAAAAAAGGTGGCCTGGAAAAATTTGAAACAAAATTGATCAGCGGTATGCGAGACCGCGGCTATCCAGAAAGCTTTGCCCAGCAGATCTTTAAGCAAATAAAGGGTTTTGGTGATTACGGTTTTCCTGAGTCACACTCTGCCAGTTTTGCCTTATTGGCCTATGCATCGTCATGGCTTAAGTGTTATCACCCAGCCGCATTTACCTGTGCATTGTTGAACAGCCAACCGATGGGCTTTTATGCACCGTCACAACTTATTCAGGATGTGCAACGCCATGGTGTAGACGTGTTACCAATAGATATCAATGCCAGTGCGGCGGATTGCAGTCTGAATAGTATCCCTGTCGTCAGTACGGCGAACCCGAAATCGCATAACAAGACTGTTATACAACTGCGTTTGGGGCTGCGACTGGTTAAAGGTTTGTCAGCCAAAGGCCTGCAAGCGATAGTCGCGCAACGTGAACAGGGTGTATACGTCAGTGTGCAGGATTTGGCGGCACGGACAAAGTTACATAAGAATGATATCGAAAATCTTGCCGCAGCGGATGTATTCAAACAACTGGTCGGGGATCGACATCGAGCCTTTTGGCAAGTCAGTGGTATTGAACCGGCTAATTCAATATTTGCTAACCCACAATTTAATGAGGTCGCTGTCATGTTAAGTCAACCGGATGAAGGTAAAAATATCATTGCGGACTATGCCACGATGGGTTTAAGTTTACGACGGCATCCCTTGGCATTGTTACGCACGTTATTACAACGTGAACAGATATTAACGGCGAGTGCATTATGGCAACAGAAAAATGCAACCCGGGTAAAGGTCGCAGGATTGGTGATTTGCCGACAACGACCGGCCTCGGCCAATAATGTCATGTTTGTGACCCTAGAAGACGAAACCGGCCAATGTAATATTATCGTTTGGCCCAAGATAGCCGAGAGGCAGCATAAGGCCTTACTGAAGGCAAGTCTGCTGCTTGTGTGCGGCAAACTACAACAACACGATGGTGTCTTGCATGTGATCGCAGAAAACTTACAAGATTACAGTCATTATTTAGGTGAGCTCAGTACGATATCGCGAGATTTTCATTAACGTCCTGGAAATATGTGATTAATTCGGGTTAAAAATAATTAAAAAAATCCTTGCGTTCTTACACAAGAAAACTATAATTCTAGATTAATTTAGGGTAATTACTGCACATTTATTTCAAGCCAATAATCAAAATATGATTGACTTAACAACCCACAAATCAATGGCCAAAGAGGCCTATATGATCTAACCTTTTGCGAACATTGTGATGCTGTAGCTTCTGCTATTGTTGATAAGTAAGCCGTGAAGGGTGACAAAACCTTTCGTGGCACAAACCAATAGAACCCCGTTAGGTAGTTAACTTTGCGGGGTTTTTTTATGCCCACTAATACACATTTAACTAATTCATAAATTAAAGATTCGAGACTAAGAGCATGATTGTAATTACCAATAGCATATCTATCGACGAGGAAGATATTCAGATTCGATCGATATATTCTTCAGGCGCGGGTGGGCAGCATGTCAATAAAAATATGACTGCCATACAGTTACGTTTTAATATTCTTCAATGTCAAGCCTTACCGCACGATGTGCAGCAGCGATTGATTCATTTAGGTGGTGCGCGAGTGAATAGTCGTTTTGAGTTAGTCATTACGGCACGTACACATCGTAGTCAAGAACGTAATCGACGTGAAGCCTTGCAGCGATTGTTTGCATTAATAACTACAGCGGCTATTCGGCCGCGCCGACGACTCAAAAAGCGACGTACCCGAAGGGCAAATCAAAATCGTTTGGACGAAAAGAGAAAACGCAGTGAAACAAAAAAAATGCGACGATCGTTTGATTAGTACTAGTCTAGTTATACAATTACCTCGTATAGGAAATCGCCTACAATGAATGAAGGTTTTCTCATAATTGATACTCAGTAAATTATTGCACAATTGGTCGGATTTTCGGTAGTCATTGCATTGAAGCTTTTGCCGTAGAAAAATCGTTGGGAGGGTCATTTTGATCGGTAATTGACAAGTTTTCCCCTGTCTTAAGTAGGGTAAATAATCAAAGGTCGTTGGATAACAGTTTTTATAGTTAGTATAAACAAAGAGATAAAATAAAATCGATTATCTGATATAGGGTTACCCAGTTATATGCTTACGTGTTTACGGCGCGACGAATATTGTTTGATATCGTGCAGTTTTATCCCGATCGCGCAATTCTTCGTATACATACTCACGGTAGTTACAGGTTGCTTTAACGCTAATAACGGGATACAGATTACAAATACCATTAAAAAATACCGAAATTCTTACAATTAGTATATAGAAAATCTAGTGGTTTTTTGTATACACTAGTATACTTCGGACCTGCGTATGAAACGTTTGTAATGCATTTAATGACTAAAAGTATTGAGTCTCTTTCGTTGCGACCGCTACGACCCATGTTACGACCCATGTTACGAGAAGGGTTACGAGAAGGGCTGCAGCGTGAGCTGTGCTGCGGCATGTTGCAAGGGGTAAATTGGGCGTTAGTGTCGTTGGTGGTACTGTTGTTATGGGGGTGGGCTGGAGCTGCACTCGCAGATACCGCTCCTTCAATAAATGCGCCGGACGACAGTTTTGACCACTTGACCACCGGTTATGAATTGCAGGGTGCCCATACACTTATTACTTGTGAATCCTGCCATGCCAATGGCGTATTTGAGAAGTTACAAACAAATTGTGACTCTTGCCATAATAATGACCTCGCCGTCGGTAAATCTGATGACCATATCATTACGATCGCAAGCTGTGATAACTGCCATACGACGGAAGGGCAGTTTATTAAGACACCGACTTTTACTACCACCGGTGGCATCAATCATACACTTATCGGTACCGTAGCGTGCGAATCTTGCCACAATAATATTAACGCGGTAGGCAAGCCACAGAATCACATCCCCCCCACCACAGAAAGCTGTGATACTGCTGGGTGCCACAACATACTGTCTTGGCAAGCAAGCTTTGATCATGCGAATCTTGGTGGGAAAACTTGTGCAGAATGCCACATTAGCCAAAAACTGACAGATCATCTTCCCACGAGCAATACCTGCGAACTTTGCCATGCACTGCCGCCTTATTTATGGAAGCAATTATTTACAGTAGACCATACTGCAGTATTAGCGAATTGCAGTGTCTGCCATAACAACAATGAAAGAAGGGCCACTGGGATATCACCTGCGCATATCGATACGGCGTTGGAATGTGACGTCTGTCATACCCCCACGAGTTGGTTGGTCTCTAATTTTGATCATACCACCGTGGGTAGCAAAAGCTGTTTCGATTGTCACGATACTAAAAAGGCGACAGGACGAAGTCCAATACATGTGCTGACGACTGTGATATGTGAGGCTTGTCATAGCATTAATGCGTGGATACCTGTACAAAAAATGGATCATGAGCACATATTCGGAAATTGTGGCGAGTGTCATAACGGAAAAATTTCTACTGGCCCGGGTATCAATCATATTGCCACCAAAGACAATTGTGGGGCCTGCCATAATCAGCTACTTAAGGTTTGGCGACCGACAAACAAAGTAGACCATAATTTTGTGATCGGTTCCTGTGTTTCTTGTCATGACGGCAGTAAGGCCCTAGGTCGGCCCGGGACGCATATTCAAAGTTCGGATGCCTGTGACGGTTGTCATACGGTGACTGCCTGGAAACCTGCTAAAACGGTCGATCATAGCCAAACCGTGGGCGATTGTGCATCATGCCATGATGGTCAAATGGCCAAGGGATGGGATTTAACTACTCACATTCGTACACTCAATGTGTGTGAAGCGTGTCATTCTACGGCTACATTTAAACCCGCTGTTCAAGTTGATCATACAAAAATATTGGGGACTTGTTTCAGTTGCCATGACGGTAACATTGCTGTGGGCAGATCGAATTTACACATTGCTACCAGCACTGAATGCGATCGCTGCCATGCCACGACGAAATGGCAGAACATTCTAACTGTCGATCATACGCAAGTAACGGCCACTATTTGCTTGAGTTGTCATGATGGTACGACCGCTACGGGTCAGCCTGTTGTCCATTTGACCACAAATCAAACCTGCGACACCTGTCATAGTACGGTCAATTGGGC
>JBGMRO010000084.1:0-10417 GCA_048061555.1 Thiohalomonadales bacterium
ATCAGATCAATTTCTGGCTTGCCATGCCTCAATAGTATAATTTTCATATTTTTTAATTTCACAATACAAGATGCACTTGTTGAACGAATCCGTTATCGCGGAAAAAGTGCGACATATCCTTGTTTGTTATGTGTTTTACGCATTATATAGAGTGTAACCACCTATAAGGATAAACCCAATACCAGCAATATAATGTAAGTACCTAACATTAATGTATTCAGCGAGCAAGCTACCTGCTAATACACCAATTGCTGTTGCAAAGATTAATGCTGCAGAGGCTGCAAAGAAAACAGTGTATTTACTTACTTCTTTGTCTGCTGCAAACAGCATTGTAGCAAGTTGAGTTTTATCTCCAAGCTCGGCGATAAAAACTGCTACAAATATTGTAATGAAAATTTTCCAGTCCATAGTAATTTCTTATTGTATGAATTCGCGACCGTAGTTTAGACGACATGCAGCCTCCCGAATGAAGAGCAGATATCGAGTGGCTTAAAAAATCTTTTTTGTGCGAGCTATTTCTTGGCAGGGCCATGTCATACCATATTGAAGCCATCTTTTTAGACATAATCGCATTATTCGGCTATTAATTTTCAATATTAGTAAAACCCAGTGCAGAACCAACTACTTTTTATTGATCTATAACTACAGTAGTTCATGCCTGGGCCACCATAAGTAAATTTAAGTAAATAATTGTCTTTTTCTTGCTCGTACTCTACATCAGTCGGCCGAGGTTGTTCTGGTGATGTAGGGATTTTCGCCAAATATTTTGGGACCAGCTCAGGCAATGACACAGGATAAACATTATTATCTATTTTAGATTTTTCAAGCGCTAGTATAATCGGCTTATACGCACTAAATCCTAAACGAGCAGGCTTGCACTCCATAGGCGCACAACAACTTGCAAGTAAAGCTAAAAAGAATATCAACTGTACTATTAAGACCACTTTATTCATTCTTCTAGGTGCCTAACGCCTTTATAAGCTGCCGGCTATATATCGACACTAGAAAAATATTTATAAAACTGCTTCGCCGTTCTACCACTCTTCGATGCCCTGGACATAGAGAACATTCTTGCAGTTTCATGCAGCTCTGCCCGATTACCCTGATAGTCGGCAAACAGGCTATCGACTATTGCTAGGTACGCATCCATGTTGCCTGGGTGAAATGAAAGCCACAATCCAAAACGGTCCGATAAGGAAATTTTTTCTTCGACGGTATCAGAATAATGTAATTCACCATCGATTAACTGTGTATCTAGATTATCCTGCATATATTCAGGCATCAAATGACGACGATTAGATGTCGCGTATAACAAAATATTTTCTGGTGGTTGTTCTATGGAACCTTCTAAAATCGTTTTAAGACCAACATAGGCACTCTCGTTGGCCTCAAAAGAAAAATCATCACAATATACGATGAAACGATAGGTTAAATCTCGCAATTCATCGACAATTTCAGGCAGTTCATGCAAGTCACTTTTATTGACTTCTATTAACCGTAACCCCTGGGATTTATATTCGTTGAGTATCGCCTTGACTAGAGAGGACTTGCCCGTTCCCCGCGCACCCCATAATAATGCATTGTTGGCAGGGTAACCGGCTATGAATCTACGGGTGTTTTGTGCGAGCTGTTCTTTTTGGTGTTCAATCCCTAAAAGCTCAGACAACTTGATTGGGTCTATAGATTTAACGGGTCGCAGCTGGTTCTTATTACGACGCCAGATTGCGGCCTCAATTTTTTTCCACTCAACCGACATTGAGCAACCCCTAGACTTGAATTTAGTAGGGTCGAAGAAAAACAAACCCTACTAAATTAGCATTAATCGAAAAACTAAAAAAACTATTACTTAGATAATAAATTATTCATCCAGCACTTCAGGTTTCTCTAGAATGAACGTTTCGATATCAAGGATGTAATATTCATCCTTATTGCTATTATTGAAATTTTTAGGCGCTTTCCACTTATCCAAATTATTTATTTTAGTGATTACTCTTGCGGTGTTGTTCATAACATCTTCACCGCCAACGGTTACTACAGATATAGGTACGTCTGATTCGGGTTTATATCCTGAAACTACAGATAGCTCCATGGTAATTTCATTTGCACCTGCAGCTTTCGCTCTTTGTGCAGCGTCGATAATGGAAGAATCCAATGGACGAACCAAGACATAGTCGCCACCACAGGCAACTAAAGTCAACGCAAATAGAAAAAATACAGCTTTCTTTATTAACATTTTTGCTTTTCTCCTTTTTAATTTAATCCTAAAAATAAAACATATTGTACAGCGTCATTGATATCGGTGGAATTAACGAGGCTTTAGACAGGTGGGATAAAGGTTACAGATTATTGTGTTAACAATACGCTAGCCGCTAATACTAAGCTGCCCGAAGACATTTAGTATTAATTGATAGTCAGTAAAACGTAGCACTAAAAGGAAAACTTCATACCAAAATATCCAGAATCATCGATAGTTGCATTAGAAGGCCCACCAAAGTCGACACTTATATCACGCATGCCGAGATAGATATCCGCAGTAGGCAAGACCTCGAATCCGATTTCAACAATACCCTCATACATTCCTTCCGAATCGGCAAACGACACCACTCCGGGGGCGTAATAAAACTGCCCTAGTATAAAGAATCTTGAATTCGAGCCGAAACTATAACGTAATACTCCTCCGAGGCCAATCGCTGAGGCATCACAACAATCAGTCCTCGCAATATACAGCTTCGGTCCTAATCCTACTTCTAAACCGGGCGCCTTGCTGCCGGCATTATCGATCACTAGTAAACCCACCTCCAGCATATCTGTATCATAGTCAGAATTTCTTAAATAACCAAATCTTAGCTCAGACCGCCCATAATCAGTGCCTCCTATGTTTGTGGCATAGTTTACCTGCACCGACGTATCGCCAAGATTTATGGTAAAATCTTGAGCGTGTCCAGCAAGGCTGAAAATAAGTAAAAAAGATATAAACAGCCAACGATAGATCATGCAAGACTCCCCTTATATTAGCCATGGCCTTATGGTTCCATAGCAAAAAAATCAATGTTGCTGCAAGCCCAAAATAGGGCAGCTATAGCTTGCCTTATTTTAGAGAAAATTTCATGTCGTTGCATAGACAACGAAGCATAAAAAAACCCGGTAAGAACCGGGCAATTTTGCATTTGTACTTAGCTTAATAGCGTAACAATTATTTTTCTGTCACCGCTATTTTATCTTGGCCTCTTTATATAGAACATGCTTACGTACCACGGGATCAAACTTCTTGATTTCCATTTTTTCCGGCATGGTACGTTTATTCTTGGTCGTCGTGTAAAAGTGACCTGTTCCCGCCGATGACACCAATTTTATCTTATCTCTCATATGTGAACCTTTTTATAACTATGGACGGGCACTAGGTTTAGTGCCGACAATTTAAACTTTTTCACCACGCGATCGCATATTCGTCAAAATTTGATCGATACCCAATTTGTCTATTAAACGCATACCACTGGCAGATACTCGCAGTGTCACGAAGCGTTTTTCATTTTCCAACCAAAAACGATGCTTATGTAAATTAGGCAAAAAACGGCGACGGGTGCGATTTTTTGCGTGCGACACATTATTACCAGACATGGGGCGCTTACCCGTAACTTGACATACTTTAGCCATTTTTTGCTCTCCAAAAACCCTTAATTTAATACAGTTAGTATAAAAAACACACAGCACAAAACACAAATGTTGCCCAAATTACAGTCTTGAACCTTTATAAACAGTCTTGAACGCGAAACAATCGTGAACGAAAGTTTATTTGAAAGTACATGTAAAAACGCACAGAGCTGCGCTTTATACCAAATTATCTATCTTGAGTCTATTTATTTTTGTTTGCTTGTTTTCCGTCATCTATAAATAACGCATAAAATCAATAGCTTATTTATTGATTCATCATATAATGCAAATAGACCAGGCTATTTAAATGGAACTTCCATCTCAGTAACCCGTTAAAGCCTTGCATGCAGATTAGAAGGAAGCCTAACGAGCGGGTATACTGTTGCCCTTTTTAACAATCAATAAAACTACCGAGGGGAATGCGCCAATGCGACCAAGTGGCCGTCAATGCAATGAACTGAGACCAGTCAGTCTGACCAGAAATTACACAAAACATGCCGAAGGTTCGGTCTTAGTCGCCTTTGGCGATACGAAAGTACTGTGCACCGCGTCTATAGAAGAACGGGTTCCTCGTTGGCTCAAAGGTACTGGGCGCGGCTGGGTTACCGCAGAATATGGCATGTTACCACGCTCCACGGGTAGTCGAATGCAACGAGAATCGGCCAAGGGCAAACAAAGCGGACGTACCATGGAAATTCAACGACTCATTGCACGCTCATTACGTGCAGTCATCGATCTCGAGGCCCTAGGTGAACGAATTATAACCATTGATTGCGACGTCATTCAGGCCGATGGGGGTACCAGAACGGCCTCGATAACGGGTGGTTATGTGGCACTGGCCGATGCCGTCGCGCACCTTTTAAAACACGGCACAATCAAGAAGAACCCCCTACATGGGCACGTAGCATCCGTATCGGTAGGTATATATAAAGGTGCCTCCGTCCTAGACCTAGATTATGCCGAAGACTCGAATGCAGAAACGGATATGAATGTAGTCATGAATGATGCCGGGGCATTTATTGAAGTTCAGGGTACTGCCGAAGGTCATGCATTTCGCCGCGAGGAGCTCGATACAATGCTGGCCCTGGCCGACGAGGGCATAAAAACGCTGGTCGAGATACAACGGCAAGCCTTGGCTTAATTTAGATTATTTGTCTCATAGTAATACTATTTTTTTGATCTAACGAGGGTAAAGTACGGTGGCAAGTCAGCGACGGGTATTGGCTAGTGCAAACCAGGGCAAACTCAGGGAGATGCAAAGCATCCTGCAACCGCTAGACTGGGACATCGTAACCCAAGCTGAACTTAATATCGAATCGGTGCCAGAGACCGGCCTAACGTTTGTCGAAAATGCCTTAATCAAGGCCCGTCACGCCGCAGAACAGAGCGGCTTGCCGGCCTTGTCTGACGACTCAGGCTTGGCAGTGGACGCCTTAAAAGGTCAGCCCGGTATATTTTCGGCGCGTTATGCGGGAGAACAAGCCAACGACAGCGATAATATCACGAAATTGCTGCAAGCCTTGCAAGGCTATGATCACGCAGATCGCGGTGCACAATTTCATTGCGTCATCGTCTACATGCGCACGGCGGACGACCCAACACCGCTAATTTGCCACGCTAGCTGGCAAGGGCGAATCTTGACCGCAGCCCAAGGTGTCAACGGATTTGGTTATGACCCTATATTTTACGTGCCTGAATTTAATTGTAGTGCCGCAGAACTCGACGCTAAGGATAAAAATCGCCTCAGCCATCGCGGCCAGGCATTAAGGCAGCTAGTCAAGGCGCTAATCCCACAATAGAGAATTTAATCCAGCGTAAAGACCCCAAGCTGAAACAAAAATAAAGTCACACTGACCACGGCTGAGCCCAACATGATCGATACGATAAAAAATGAAAAGAATAGTCTCATAGCTGTTTTACATGAAAATAAGAAATGTTAATTAAAGAACCCGTGAATAATAAAAAGTTAATTGACCGGCGAAAATAGATTTTAATTATAAAAATCAACAGATTAACGGATGCGATTTACTGTCACACGCGACCACGCCCCTGTGTTAGTTGTCGATATGTAGTGATTCATTACAACTAGGACAATAGGTCCATTTTGGCACTAGGTCTTTAGGCTCAAATTTTACCTTAATTTGCTCCCCACAGGTAGGGCACTCACCCTCTGCGAACTCATTTATTGCCTTCGCCTTATAAGCTTCATAGGCCAAATAGAACGCCGCAATCAGACTTGCCGGTACCAATACAAAGTGCGCCAGAGGAATAAATGCTGTCACTACAGCCAATAACAAGAACAAACCTAGTCTTTGCAAGGCACGTTTCACACGATCTTTGTCGTCGTAATGGCTGGTGGTTAATTCCGCGTCAGTGGCCTTCCCGTCCTTGTTACTGCGAAAATGTATTGCTGTCTTTTTCGTGCTTGCCATTATTATTGTGTTCCAGTGGGTTAGAATGATAAATTACACGCATCTACTCACGAATCAAATCGCTGCTGGCGCTGATTCTGACAGTTCCAGCAGCAGGACTCAAGGTTGAGAATATTGTTTATAGACAATCACAATAATCTACATCAGCGCGATATAGCCATGGAATCTCCTTGCTGTGATCTAATAAATTAGCATGCATCGATGGACAAAACACAGTTTCGCAGAAAAATATTACGCTGGTTTGACCAACACGGACGACGAGAGCTGCCCTGGCAAAAAAATCCGACCGCATATCGAGTATGGATTTCAGAAATTATGTTGCAGCAAACCCAGGTCGCGACCGTCATACCGTACTTCCACCAATTTTTGAGCCGTTTCCCAACGATTCGTAGCTTAGCAAGGTCAAATGTCGATGAAGTATTGCAGCATTGGTCTGGTTTGGGTTATTACGCCCGCGCCAGGAACCTACACAAATCGGCGATCATAATCTCCGAGCAGTATAAAGGGCGGTTTCCGAGTGACTTTAATGAGGTAGTGGCGCTGCCTGGAATTGGTCGTTCCACGGCCGGTGCAATCCTTTCCCTAGCGCAGCAGCAAGCTTTTGCTATCCTCGATGGTAACGTTAAGCGAGTCCTTGCACGATATTTTTCGATTTCAGGGTGGCCAGGCCAAAATGCAGTTTTACAGCAATTGTGGCAGCATGCAGAACAATTGACGCCCACCAGGCGGGTCGGCGATTACAATCAAGCGATGATGGACCTAGGGGCAATCGTATGTAAAAGATCCAAACCTGAGTGTAGTTCGTGCCCCTTACAAAAAGGCTGTCGCGCTTACCAAACCGATAGCCAGACGAGCTTTCCCGGTAAAAAACCTCGTAAGGAATTACCGATAAAGGCGATACAAATGTTGATATTGATTAATGAGGACCGGCACATACTGCTAGAGCGTCGGCCACCCACGGGGGTATGGGGTGGACTATTGAGTTTTCCGGAAACTACCCTCGCAATAAAAGCCAGCCATTGGTGCAAACTCAATCTAAATAGTACAGTCTATAGACAAAGGAGCCTGTCCACCCGACGCCATAGCTTTACCCATTTTCATTTGGACATTACCCCCGTTTACGTATGGATAAGACAAAATAGACAGCGTGTTATGGAAGGCGAACGCTGGGTTTGGTATAAAGATAAATCGATAGTCGGAGGATTTCCCGCCCCGGTTTCGCTATTATTACAACAGTTAGACTTATAAACCTAACACATCAGTTGAATCACAAAAGTCCATGCAAGCTCTTGATGCACCTAGTAAATCTAAAAATCTACTAATCACCAATAAGGTGACTTCGCAATTTTTATATTCACTATGCACATCAATATCTTGCCTACAGGGATGTAGGTAAGGGGCGTAAGCAGGACGCGAAAGCTTTACATGTCTTTTTTGCGCTCAACCGATGTGCTAGGTTAAACTAATAATCCACTAAGAGGTGAATATGTCACGAATGGTGCAATGTGCAATGTTAGGAAAAGAGGCAGAAGGTTTAGACCGCGCACCTTTCCCTGGCGAGAAAGGACAACGAATTTTCGATACTATCTCCAAGCAAGCTTGGCAAAAATGGATGGCGCATCAGACCATCTTGATCAACGAACACCGATTGTCGGTCATAGACCCTAAAGCGCGGGAATACCTAGAGCAGCAGATGGAAAAATTTTTATTTGAAGGCGGCGCTGAGACACCACCCGCTTATACGCCGCCTCCCGATTAGCCATCATATTCGGTGCAGGAGATTTGAACCTACTAATACGTCAGTATAATTAAAGACCGTTGTCGAAAACCATAGATTCTATAAACCAAAGCTTCTAGACCTGGACTTCCGACCGTTGCGGCTCTTGAATTAGGCGTAGACTATAGGCCATTGACACCGCTTGCACTCGATTCACGACATTGAGCTTTTTGAAAATACTCTGCACATGATTTTTAACAGTATTTTCACTAATAAATAATTTTGCGCCGATTTGCGTATTCGTGAGACCGATTCCAACCAATTTTAATACCTCGATCTCACGTCCAGTCAGCGCATAATTATCGTTTTCTTTAATTGCCCCTTTTGCGCAAATTTTCGTAAGCGCCCGGTGTAGATGAGGAGTGAGCAGATCCATGACATACACATACCAATCATCCTGGCCTTCTTCACAATTTGCGAAACAGAAATACGAGGTTTTGTTACCGCTTAAATCGTGCAAGCCGCTGACCAGCATATTACGAATATCATATTTTTGTACCGCTTGAGACCATTGATCTAGATCGGTATCCATGGTCTTTAGGCCGCTCACAAATGTCGTCTTAGGTTGCGCCGCCCAATGTTGTGCAATCGGACTATTCAAGACCACATTCGAGGTCTTTTTTGCAATAACATAGGCGAAATACTCGGCTGGAAAATCTATATTGATAAAAAAATCGATCGCCAATTTGCCACGCTCACCAATGCCGCACGCGGCATTGGCATGCGGCACGAGTTCACGCAAGGAACCCTTCACGACATTTTGGAAGTCTTGTTCGGTTTCGAGTCGATGACAGGCATCGATGACCGCCATAAATTGCTTGGTTTGCGCGGGGGTAAATTGTTCGGTCAGCGAGCTAAAGCTGACTTGTTCATTATTCGTATCCAATCCGTTGTTCATCGTATTGCCCTCCGCGTGCGCAGCACTGGTTTTCTGGTTTTTGTTTTACCTAGTTCGTGACTCACGAAAAATGTCAAAATCAATACAAGCGCTGACTTAACACACCCATAGTAAACTAGGACCAGCTAATAGGCTGTTCCTGTAGCGCCGACAACTGTTCTTTAAGCGCCAATATATGGTCTTCCCAATAACGATTACTATCAAACCAGGGAAAATTTTGAGGAAATGCGGGGTCATCCCACCGCCGAGCTAACCAGGCACTATAATTGATCATACGCAGACTGCGTAAAGATTCGATTAAGTTTAGCTCAATGGGGTCAAAAGTGGCGAATTCGCTGTAGCCTTCGAGTATCGCCGCTATTTGTCGGGTCATGTCTTCGCGGTCTCCTGATAATAACATCCAAAGATCCTGTATTGCTGGGCCCATGCGCGCATCGTCAAAATCTACAAAATGTGGCCCTGAGTCTGTCCAGAGTATGTTGCCGGGATGACAATCACCGTGTAATCGGATAAATTTCGCACTCTCCAGGGGGTAAAGCGCCTTAATCTGCTGCAATATGTGCTTAACCACGCTTTCATAGGCCTTTTCTAATTCTAGCGGAATAAACTGACTCTGCATGAGATACTCGTAAGCGTCCTGCCCGAATTCATCAACGCTAATAGTAGGGCGATTAGAAAACTGAGCGACTGCGCCGACGGCATGGATTCGACCAATAAACCGGCCCATCCAGCGAAGATTGTCCATATTACTCAGTTCTGGCCAGCGCCCACCATGACGCGCATAAATCGCAAAGCGAAATCCCTGCCAATAGTGTAATGTTCTGCCCGAGGGCAAGAGTTCGTCACTAAATACCTCGGGAGCCACCACAGGGATCTCGAGTGCCGCTAATCCTAGCGTATACTCATGCTCTTCCAATATCGCTTGGTCAGTCCAGCGATTGGGCCGATAAAACTTAACGATTAAAGGTTGTTCAGCCTCAATGCCGACCTGGTAGACACGATTTTCATAGCTGTTTAAGGCCAAAAAACGCCCATCCGTGACCATACCCAGACTTTCTATGCTGTCCAAAATGACATCAGGCGTTAGCGCCTGATAAGGATGTTTAAGATTATCCGCCGGTTTATCAGACACTGCCCTCGACCTTTTTATGTAGTGTCATTGCGGTCCCACAAACTTTCCCTGCGAGAACCAAAATAGGATGTAGAACTGATGCAAAAAAATAAATACCGTTCCGCCGCAGGGAAGCGGCAGTCGAGTTCACATGGAGGTGTTTACGCGAGTCTTGATTTACTTGTATCAGCTTCATGTCTGGCAACCCGAGCAAATTACTAAAACGTATGTGTAACGCCGTATTCAGCTTACTTGTGCTCCAAATTAATGGGACAGCAATGCTGTAGCGTATAACGAGATGAACAATCTTTTTTGTTAGGCACTATAAATGTAAGTCCACGTGAGTACAGCCAAATAGTTTTAATCAAGAAGCGTTAGTAGGTAGTATATTGCGCATGTTACATTACCTACTTGAATTAATCTGTTTTTCCGGCGTAACTACTCAGGCAGTTCTGGTAAAACTTCATCTCTGCGTACAAAAATGATCATTTACACTAATATGTGAGCATTTAAAAAATCGGCACAACGAAGATATTGGTGAAATAGAC
>JBGMRO010000085.1:0-9195 GCA_048061555.1 Thiohalomonadales bacterium
ATCCCCAAATTCGAATCTAACGTAATATTTCCTCCCAGATTTTACATGCAATGTAATTTGGTGGGGATTTAGCTTTCGCCTAAAGAAGAAATTATAACAATAATTATCGGTCCCATCTTTTACAGTCACCATAATCTTGTGAGTGCCGGGCGAAACGTTATATGTAATATACCGACCTATATTAATTAGTTTTTTATTCTTGCTATTTAAGTACAAATTAAATGAAGGTTCTGGAACAACTTTCGGACATCCAGAGTCATCTTCATTTTTACCTTCGTCGCCCGCATCGTTATCCCTAAGTCGATTCAAATTTAGTCCGTAATGGAATGACGGTATATACACATAAATTATAGAGCTTTGCGCATCAACTTCCTGCTCCGCGCCATAAACGATTAATGGGCACAAAAGAAAAAATGTGACACTTAAAATTACCGCGAACAATTTATTCACTTTATAGTGTTACCTATCTAGCATATCGCACAAAATAATACTTGAGCCAACGAGATTAAAAATGGTTGCTTTAGCCTACCACTATTCTATCGTACGTGTTAGACGAAAATCGTTCGAATTGTAAAATGAATTAAGTTTCATTGATTACCCAGTTGAAAGGTTTCTATGTGCTGAGCATCATACATCACAAGGGATCCGTCAGTACCTGATCCCGTTTTTTACATGACCGCCGTCTTATACGATTGGGAACAAAACCTTTGCTAGTGTATCCAATTGCATGAGGAATTGGGGTCAAGGAATTGGGGTCAGGTCTTGTTTTTTGCGTCATGTAGTTATACCCTTAATTCCTTAATTCCTTAATTCCTTAATTCCTTAATACCTTAGTCACCAAAATTACGTAGCTTATCTCGCGATTTGCTAACAGCAGCCAGGGCGTTTATTTTACCCAATCAAACAAAGGGGTTTGCCACTGATCCATGAATTTACTCTTCGGTAACCTGAAACCCTTATGTCCTTTTCCCATTAATATTTCTATTTCACTAAATTCCACATCAGCATCTTTAGCATTTATACGTTTCGCACAGGAAAACCATCCTTCATCACCTTTGTCATATATAGATAGTATTCGTCCCTTAACATTTGAATAATCTAAGTCGTATCGGTCCGTACACCCTGATACCAGTACATAATTTATCCTCGGATTAGCGAGCTCAGATGATACTGCCGCTGTAATTAATGACCCTTTTGAATATCCGCTTACTGTAATATTTACCGGCGGCACACCTTTTTTAAGAAGTTCACGTACTTGGTTCGCAATAATTTTGGCATAGCTTTCTATAATAACAACTTCTCGGTGCTCAGTTATGACATAGAAGCCATTACTCGCTAGTGTGTCTACTATTATTTCATAATTTTTTACCCGTTTATGATCAGGCCCTAAATCTTCTAAACGAATTCCGTGCATCCAAAATAAATACTTGGTCTTTACATTTGGTTTATCTGGGAGATATGATCTGACTTGTCCTGTTCCGACACAGCCAGCCAGAATTAAGATGAATAGTATTAGCTGAAATACTTTAATAATCATTTACTGGCCTCAGAATTTGAATTCGATATTAAAACCTAGAACCCATTTGGGTTTACCTACGCTCCAGCATATTACGGGAGATTAGTGATACCGTACAATATCGGCAACAACACCTTATCTATAATATCGCTGTTAGTATAACGTCGAGTATTTAACTAAATATGCGTCGAGAAAACCACCGAATTTTAGACCTCAATTCATCAATTAGGCCCCACCGCAATCTACAAATACCCGCGCTCGGCAAAAGACACTACATCAGTATCACCCACCACGATATGATCTAATACACGCACATCGACCAGATTCAAGGCATCCTTCAGAACTTGGGTGATTTGTCGGTCGGCGTTACTCGGTTCGCTGTGACCGGAAGGGTGGTTGTGGGCAAAAATAATCGCGGCGGCGTTGTATTGCAGGGCGCGTTTTACCACCTCACGTGGGTAAACCGCAGACTGATCGATGGTGCCATAGAATAGTCGGTCGAATCGTATGACCCGATGTTGGCTGTCCAGTAATAAGGCGGCGAAGACCTCCTGTTGTTCGTCGCGTAGCTGGTTGCGCAGGTAGTGTTTGACCCGGGACGGATCGGTAAAGCTTTCGCCGCGATTTAGGCTGAGCGCCATATGGCGTTTGGACATCTCCAAGACTGCCTGTAGTTGTACAAATTTGGCCTCACCCAGGCCTTTGGCTTTACAGAATTGGTTTTTATCCGCCATCAGTAAGCGACGCAGATTACCAAAATCTCTGACTAGATCACCCGCTAATTCCACCGCAGATTTTCCGCGCACACCGGTACGCAGAAAAATCGCGAGTAACTCGGCGTCAGATAATGTATCCGCACCAAATTGTAGAAGCTTGTAGCGGGGTTGCTCATGTTTTGGCCATTCCTTAATCGACAAGCTATAAACTCCTGTTTCTACTGGTGTATGGCGCACTAAAATGCACTAACCCACCCTTATTGTCAATATATTTGTCATCTTTTTTGGGGTGTAATGAGTCCCCAGGAAGAACAGCTAAGGCGGATGATCTGACGCAATAGCTATCACACCAGGGTAGCCACGCATGCAGATTCGAGCGATAATACTGCCTACACGCCTTTCTATTTTTGTTTTAATCTAGGTTCCTCTCCATGTCTGAACGTCTATTTAAAAAAAACATATTGCTGGGCATTTGCGGCAGTATTGCGGCCTATAAAGGCGCAGAGATCGTACGCGAGTTACGCCACCAGGGTGCCGAGGTACGAGTCATAATGACCGAGGGGGCTTTGGAGTTTGTTACCTCATTAACCTTTCAAGCCCTGAGTGGGCATCCTGTACATAGTGAATTATTAGATGAAAACGCAGAAGCGGCCATGGGCCACATCGAGTTGGCCCGCTGGGCAGACGCAATCTTGATCGCGCCGGCCAGTGCAGACTTTATCGCACGATTGGCGCAGGGTAGAGCGGATGATTTGTTGAGTGCGGTATGTCTGGCGCGTTCTATACCGCTGGCCATTGCACCGGCCATGAATCATATGATGTGGCTGAATCCTGCCACACAGAAAAATGTTGAAACACTGCAGGGGCAAGGCGTCACTCTGATCGGACCCGACGAAGGTAACCAGGCCTGTGGCGAAACCGGCCCGGGGCGATTATTGGATCCGATGGATGTGGTCATACTCACCGCCTTGTTATTCGAGCACGAGTCACTCAGCGGCAAGACCGTTATGATCACCGCCGGCCCTACCCGTGAGGCGCTTGATCCGGTTCGATATTTAAGCAATCACAGCTCGGGCAAGATGGGATTTGCGCTAGCACAGGCCGTGGTGGAGCAGGGCGGCGATTGTGTTTTAATCGCCGGGCCCGTATCGTTAGCGACGCCAGATAGGGTGCGACGTATTGATGTCGATAGCGCCATACAAATGCAGCAAGCAGTGATGGCGTCTATCGACGGCTGCGATATTTTTATCGGTTGCGCCGCCGTCGCGGACTATCGTCCGGTAAACCTATTGACTCAGAAAATAAAAAAAACGACCACGAACCTAACGATAGAGTTACAGACCAACCCAGATATCATCGCTATGGTAGCCAAAGATACACCTGTTTTTACCGTCGGATTCGCTGCAGAGACGCAGGACACGCTGCAAAATGCCCGTGATAAACTACAAACAAAAGGCTTGGATATGATTATTGCGAACGAAGTCGGTCTTGCGGGACAAGGCTTTAACGCCGATGAAAATGCAGTCAGCGTGCTCTGGCCAGACGGCCACCAGAACTTTCCCCTGCAGCGAAAAACGGGTCTGGCCCGACAATTGGTTAAACTGATAGCACATCAATCAGCGCTGTAGCGATTGAAACGTGGCTAGCATACTTATTCCGCCAGACACGCCGCTAATCCAGCCGCTAAGTTTGGGTACAACATTTGATAACCCGTTTGCTGTAATAATTTGCGATTGTCCATGCGCCTCGATTCAGACAAATAGGACAACATCCCTGCACTTAATTGCCGTTTGGCCTGTTCCATATCCACTTCAGCGGGCCGTGGCAGCCCATAGGCATCTGCGACCGCAAAAAAATACTGGCTCATATTTCCCGGCTCACCATCACAGACATTAAAGATCCCGGCAACATCCTGCAGCGCCACCTCGACACAAACTTGGGCCAAATCCGCACAATGGATGCGGTTGGTATAGGGTGCGATCGCGGCTTGCAATACGGGTAGGCCTTTTTTAATGCGCTCAATCGGCAGACGACCCGGCCCATAGATGCCGGGTACACGCAGGATCACCACTTCTACCCCATTGCGATCACACCAGTCGCGACTGATCTGTTCAGCATCTAGTCGACGCTTACCTCGGGCGGATATAGGCTGGGTCTCCGCCGCCTCTGTGACCCAGGCGCCACCACAATCGCCGTAGACCGCGCTCGTACTGATTAATACGAATTTTTTAGGCGGCGCTAAACTGGACAAAAATGCACCGATTCGTGTGTCTTTATCGCCGGTGGCGGGCGGCGGGGCGAAATAATAGACTATATCTGCTAGCGATAAGGTTTTTTCATGACTCAGTTTATCTAGATCCCACGATAACCACTTTATGGTTTTTTGACTGTCCTTAAGAACAGGGTCTGTGCGGCACAATACACAGACCTGTGCATGACGATCTTTCCAGGTTTGTGCCACCCGTGCGCCGATATCGCCATATCCGCAAATAAGTATTTTACGCATGTGCAATCTACCTATTTCCTTAGCCATTAAGTGTGTATGGATTTACCCGAAAAGGTTTTACTCACGTGGATTATCGTCCATAATGCCAGCCTTTTGGTGTCAATAGCGTATTTATGTCGAAGTTACGCCAACTATAATAATATTTAGATAGTGTATCTGATTCTTTCGTTAGCGTATCTAGACAACAAGGGCCGTAGTATGGGATTTACGATTACTGTCGAACCCAGTGGGGAGACATTCGACGTCGAAGCGGGTGAAACTATCCTCAGCGCAGGATTGCGCAATAAATTAGGCTTTCCGTTCAGTTGCCGAGATGGATTGTGCGGGGCTTGTAAAGGAAAGATCGTATCCGGCTCGATTAGCTACGGTGGTAAAGAGATCTCTGGACTGACTAGTATTGAACAATCATTGGGCCAGGCTCTATTTTGCCAAGCCATACCTAATAGTGATCTAGAGATCGAAATCGCCCTATCGGCACCACTGCCTACCACCAAAAAACTGCCCTGCAAGTTGATTAAAAAAGAGATCTTATCGCACGAAGTCGTTGCGCTGTGGTTAAAATGTCCTCCTACCGAACAGCTACAATTTTTCGCCGGACAGTATATCGATATCTTGCTTAAGGATGGCCGCTATCGGAGCTTTTCTATTGCCAATGCACCTGGCGACGAGCCGATTATCGAATTACACATTCGTCACATCGACGGCGGTGATTTCACCGGTTATGTCTATTACGATATGCAGGAAAAAGAGATTTTACGTATCCACGGCCCGCTGGGTAATTTTTATCTACGCGAGGACAGCGATCGTCCCATTATCTTTATGGCGGGCGGCACAGGTTTCGCACCCATTAAGGGCATCATAGAGTATGCGCTAGCCAAGGCTATACAAACACCGATGCATTTGTATTGGGGGGTGCGCTCACAGCGAGATTTGTACCACCACGATCTCGCCAGTCAGTGGGCTAGGGAACACGACAATATCCACTATATTCCAGTACTCTCGCATGCCGACCCTGATGAACAATGGCCCGGCCGGACCGGCTTTGTACACAAAGCGATAATGGAAGATTTTGCAGATCTGAGCGGCTTTGATGTCTATGCGGGTGGGTCACCCGCGATGGTCTATGCAGGCAGAGACGCATTCGGGGAACGAGGGCTAGACCTTTCGCGTTATTTTTCCGATGCATTTGAATTTCAGGCACCGAAAACTGTGCTAAAGGAAAGTTAGCGCTGAGTTGTTAGGGTGCACGCTCGCCGGTACGGATCGAGGCCAACAAATCACCCTCGAAACGCAATATTTGTAGGAATTTTCGGCTACCCCTATGGTAAGTCCATGTTTCTACTGAGACTTCGCTTACATAGTGGCGTTTGGCGTTATGCTGCATTATCGAGCCGGAGGTAGATTTGAACATGGGTTCACCACAGCGTAAAAATACATAGGCCATGCTGTCACCATCTCTGACCAAACGAGTCCCACAGCGCATAGTATCGGCGACAGTAATTCCCGCGCTTGTGACCAATAAACCCGCGATAAGCCATTGACATATTCTCATGCTACATCACCTTCTACTAATACAGAATGATCTTAGACTACCATGTCGATCGGTGACAGTTAATATCCCCGCAGTATCCTGTGGCCTTGAAATTCCGTATTTTTATCCTAAATCCCGCAGTTGAACGACCTGTATAGCAGCTTTTATCTCGCGATCCACTGCGAAATCTAGGGTTATTGGGTCTTGGTTAAAATACTGGTCACGTTGTTACTGTTTTTAGGATCAGGTTCTGAGCGTGGCTTCGCCTTGGGTAATTTCACGGCACAACCAGGAACGAGCTGCAGACCATCACGATAACACTTCATCGCCTCGGCCTCTTCGCCCATGCCCTCTAACAATTTTCCGAGTTCTGCATAGGTCTCCGCTTGCGGTTCCGCACCTATACTGGCCTCTAAATAACTGCGCGCCTTACCCCATAGGCCATTGGTAATACATACTCGACCTAATGTTAGCAATAATACCGGATCATTTTTTCGTTCTGCCAACAAGCCTTCGCAAAACTTCAGTTGGCCATACGGGTCCGCCGCTGAAATAACCCCGTATAATTTTATTAGGGGATGACTCCAGCTTTTCCTCAAACCATTTCGAATCAGTGGTTCGGCTAAATCGCTACTGCCTTGTCGCAATAATTGTTCAATATAGACAACCAAGATCTCTTCGTCGCCTTGCAGGTGTGCCGCCACTCTATACCAAGCATCTTCGACCCGAATTTCATCGCTGCTACCCGCACTAATGAGTAACTCCAGATACGCTTGTCTTTCAATGACATCGATCTCCTTGGCGGGCAGGGCCTTGTTTTTTCGAACCGCGCCGATTATTTGTAATAGGTGTTCCCAATCGGACAATTCACAATAGAGCCTAACCAAGCCGTTGAGTACCTTTTTATTCTTGGGTTCCAATTCGTGTAGGTGAGAAAAGGTTGCGAGTGCCTGTTCTGGTTGATTCTGACTCATTTGTAATTCGGCTTGAGTCAGACCTACCGAGACTTGCGCCTTTGGCTGACTTTCCTGTGCCAGACCCAAATATCGGTCCCGCCGTTCGTATTGTCCCGTCTCTTGCGCCGCCCGCGCCGCCCCAAGATAGTTTAACAATGGCGCCGGACTTTTTTCGGCGAATCGAACCAGCTGCTGTTCTGAGGCCGACCAATTTCCTTCCACAAGATTCAATAAACCGTTGACCAATGATTGAGAGACCTTATCCTTGGCACGCTTTTCCTGCCAGTTGCCGAAGTGTTTGGGTACACGTTTAATACTACCCCAGGAACGCAGTCCATAATGCAGCACGGCAAAAATGGCCAACATCGCGACAATAAAGAAAATCAAGGTACTTTCTATGACCCACCCATGTACATCGATTAGGACATAACCTGGATATTTATTGACGACAATGGCCAATACGACAAAACCGATTAAAACCCCTATCACCCAAAGTAAAAATTTCACGGTGTGACTCCTTCATTGGTACTCGCTGCATCCACGCTGACATTCGCATCGTTGTGTGCCTCTTTTTCCGAGGCTAATGGGGATGAGTTAGCGCCATCGCCTTCCACACTGTCGGCAGCCGCAGTACTCGAAATCGATTGATCGGTCTCAGGTTTAATCATGCCAGCATTGTCCATTAACTCAGGGTCTTGTATTGCAGGAGCTTGCAGCGTTGCGTCTAGCGATACAGACTCCGAAGCCGTCGCTGTCGATGATGTGGAATCTGGTTTTGAAGGCGCTATGACTGCTGCATCTATAGATACAGCGGGATCGGGTAAATCCATGGCGGCCTTTTCAACCGCTGCATCGGGAATATTGTCTGCTATCGTGCTTTGCTCTATCGACTTTGCAGGCTGCTTTGTCATATCCGAATCAGATTCCGTCGTGGCGATCTCTTTGTCCGATTGCTCAATGACGGCTGTTTCTGGGGGCACTATCGCGCTCGGCACTTCCACTGCCGGAGCCAAAGCTACCGGTTTTTCTGGTATTTTGGCCAATGCTGCTGGCGGAGTCTGGTCACTGACCGGGCTGCTGGTCTGCGCTGAAATACTCTCGCTAGGCACTTGTGCCACTATCGGTCGGTTAAGACGCGCACTCGCTTGTGATTCTCGCCACAGACGTAGTTCACGCAGGGACGCGCTGATATCCGGCATCGGTGGATTAAGATCGACGACGAGTAATTCATTGACAGTATTTACGACATTTTTAACCGAGGCGGTATCCTGATCGAAATAGCGCCCCACCCACAACCCCGTATCCTTCAGGTTACTGCGAAACAATTCGGTATCCTTGCGCAGCAGTGCCAGACGGGCCTGCTCTATCTTCAAGCCCAGATTTTGTGACAAATAATGTAACTCGTCTGGCGGCAGTATACGTTCAATCGACATATCGTTACGTCGCACCGTCACTAAGCCTTTAACGTCTCTCCATATCGCACTCGGGATTTCTTGCCAGCTGTCTACCTCTTTACCTAGCCCGGAGGTCTCCGCAGTCAGCAACCTTTCTCGATTCACTAATGGCAGTTGCGAGATACCTTCGCCCAAGGCACTAAGTTTGAGTGCCATGCCGGCGATATCAGGAGGCTGCACTGACTCTAAAGACTTGACCTCCGAGGCTATCACCCGGCGTATAGCTGTCAATCCCGGGTCTGCGATACGGCGCAGGCGTTGATCCGCGTCCTGCAATGCGGTCAGCGCGGTACTATAGTCTTGCGATAAAATCAGGCGGTGATTGGCCAAGGCGAGCAGATATTCGATCTCTGCAATGCGCCATTTGAGGGGATCTCTTCCTTTACTCGATGCCTGTAATGACACCGTCTTGATCTTTTCTTCTAAATCGAATCGTTCAGTTTGCGCAGATGAGAGATCGCCACTCAATTTTTCGACTTGGGACTGGTACTGCTTTATACCCGATTGAATATCCGC
>JBGMRO010000085.1:9295-10402 GCA_048061555.1 Thiohalomonadales bacterium
TTCACTCCTACCATTAATCTTAGCTAAGTCGGTGGAATCCGGTTCTGCAGCAGTATCACTTATTTTTTTATCGCTCATATCTCTCCCCCTGTTTATCTACTGGCCGATCGTGAAACTGCCGACTTTAGCCTAAATTTACTCTCTATTTTTATGCTTATCTACACGCGTGAACCATTGAGTTAAGGCGGTAATTATGGCCTTATCACTGGCATTGTCTGCAATGCGAATATCGCCTTGCAGATCGAGCTGGATAGCCGCATCTCTCAGTCGTTCACTTACCCCGAGCAGAGCCGTCTTTTGCAACCAACGCTGTCCGGCCTTGCCCACTATATCATACAAATTATGCAACGACTCGTTGCTGGTCAGCGTTACTACGTCTATTTCATCTCGAGCCCATGCCTTTAATAGCAATTCCGCATTGACCGATGGTTTTACGCGCCGATAGCATTCGGCGTATTCGACCTGTGCACCACGCTCAATTAAACGATTAGCCAAATACTCACGGCCACCTTCGCCTCTAAATATGACCATTCGCCTGCCTTGCAAACGCTGTAAATCGGCGTGTAATAACAAGGCTTCACTATTGAATTTACCCTGTGGCACGATATCTACCGTCACACCATGGCGCTGTAACGCCTTTGCACTGGCCTTGCCCACCGCAACAATCTTCAAGTGTGACAGTGTCTGCCCCAACTCGTTTAGATATTTCATCGCCTGATCGACCGCATTCGCGCTTATAAAGACCGCCGTATCAAATTCGATCAGTCTTTTTAGCAGAATCGTCAATAGCTCGCTATTTTCGGGTTCCGCAATCGCGATAACAGGTAGGCGTATGACCCGCGCGCCAAGGGCCTGTAATTCTCGACAAAGACCGTCGGCCTGATGTTGTGGACGGGTAACGACCACACAGACACCACTGAGATTTATCAGGTCGGTGCCAGACATTGTTTACGATGCGTCCCCATAGACCTCTTTCAATATTTCACCGGCGCCACGCTGTAATAAATCATTGGCTAGATCGACACCCAGTTTGGCCGCTTCATGTGCCTCACCTTGTACCTCGCCCTGGATAACAACCGTACCATCGGGTCGACCGACCAAACCGCG